>JANPKX010000585.1:0-5694 GCA_031426235.1 Alphaproteobacteria bacterium
CCGCGGCTGCCAACCGCTTCGTGTTCGGGCGCACGATGTCCGTGATGGCGAACGCGCGACTGTAAGTGGTCAGGGCGGGGCGGGCGGGGGACGGCGCCCGCCGCGACGAGACCTAGAACTTGTAGCTGGCGCTGACGCCGATCTGGCGCTTGCGGGGGGCCGAGACCGAGAAATCCCGGAAGAAGGTGGTCTGGTTCAGCCCGGTCAGCGGGTTCACACGGGTCAGCAAGCGGTTGAAGTCCAGGAGTCGGGTCACAACCAGCGGCGTGCGGTCCTGCAACAGGTTGCGGCCATAGACCGTCAGGTCCCAGTTGCCGCGCCGGATGCCCACGCTGCCGTTCAGGTTATAGCTGTCGCCGGCCCAGTTGAGGTTGTCGACCTGCGAGTAGCGCTTGGACTCGTAGGAGAGATCGGCCCGCGCGATCAGCTCGATTTCGTCGGTGATCGGCTGGTTTGCTTCGGCGGTCACCACGAACTGGTGCTCTGGCGTCTGAGGCAGGCGATTGCCGCTGACGTCGCCGCCGTCGGTCGAATCGACGTCCAGCGGATTGCGCACGCCGCCGCGCAGAAACGGCGGACGACCATCGGTGTCGTAGATCTCCTGCGTGGTGTCGTCGAAGAACTTGGTGAACTTGGCATCGACGTAGGTGTACGCGGCGCGCACGAACAGCCAGTCGAGGGGGCGGCCGGAGAGATCAAATTCGAAGCCCTTGATCTCGGACTCGCCAGCGTTCTGGATGATCACCACGCTGTTTGGCGTGCCGGTGGTGCGCGTGTAGGCCTCACCGCGGCTGAGCTGCTGCTTCTTCCAGTCGGTGTAGAAGGCGGCGACGGAATAGTTGACCCAGCCGGCGACCCGCCCCTTGGCCCCGATCTCGTAGCTCCACGCGGTCTCTTCGTCGAACACGCTGAAGCCCTGGGAATCGAAGAAGGTCGCGTCCGCCGCGCTGATATCGGCGGGATAGCCGTTGAAGCCGCCGGGCTTGTTGCCCTTGGCCGCCGAGACGTGCAGCGTCAGGTCGGGGTTGACTTCCCAACGGGCGGTGACGCGAGGCAGGAAGGCGTCGAAGGTCGCCTCACGGATGGCGATCGGCGCGGGCGCCGCCCCGCCCGGCTGGCCGAGCACGCCCGTCGAGCCGATGATCTTTTCCTTCTGGTAGCGGCCTTCGGCGCTTACCGTAATGGTCTCGGTGACGTCGCCTTCGATCCACGCGAACACCGAGCGGCTGCGAACGCCGTCAGCATAGTTGATCGGGCGCACGTTGGTGTTCGTGTTGCTGATCTGGAAGCCTTCGCCCCGATTTTCCCGATAGTAGTAGAGGCCGACCGACCCGCGGACACGCTTGTCCTGTGGGGATGTCAGCCGCAGCTCCTGGCTGAAGTCCTTGTTGCGGTCCCGTGTGATGAGGAAGGCGGGGTTGGCGCTGGGTAGAAGGGTGTTGTCCTGGCCCGTCGTGCTCTTGTTGGTGTTGTAGGCGGTGATCGAGGCGAAGCTGATTCCGTTGTCCGTCTCATAGTTCACAGACACGCTGCTGCGCACGTACTCACGGTCGAGGCCGTTGTATCCGAGCGCCTCGATCGCATCATTGTTGTACGCGTAGCTCTTCAGCGTCTTCACCTCGCCGCAGTAGAAACCGCGGCGGTTCGTTGTGGTTCGCGGGAATGGTCCGACCTGCGGCGTCACCAGGGGCGCCGGGAAGCAGTTGTTCAGCGCCGAGCCCTGGAAGTTATAGATGTAGCCCTTGTCGCGGTCGTTGCTGTAGCCCAGCGTGCCCACGATCTCGAGGTTGCGAACCGGCGTGAACAGCAGGCGCCCGCCCAGGTTCGTGCTACGCTGATCTCCAAGGTCGCGCTTTCCGCTGTCCGAGTTGATGTAGTCGCCGCCGAACTGGTAGCGGCGGGCATTGAACTCACCCAGCAGAACGTCCTTGATGATCGGGCCCGACACGAACCCGGAGGCCTCGAACGCGTCGTACTGGGCGGCGCTGACCTTGAACCGCCCCGACAGCTCGTTGGTCGGCCGGCGGGTGACGTAGCTGATGGCGCCGGCGAAGGTGCCGCGACCGAACAGCGCCGACTGCGGCCCCTTGATCACTTCCACCCGCTCCAGATTGTCGAGCTGGTAGCTGGTGATGTTGTCGGAGACATAGATCCCGTCGACGAAGAACGCGGCGTTGGGCGCGCCCACCACCGAGGACATGCCGCGCACCGAGGGCCGTACGCCGGCCCCGTTGGCGGCCCCGGTTCGCCCGAAACCCTGCCGGAACGAAAAGCCCGGCGTCTGCGCCGCCAGGTCGGAGACATTGACCAGGTTGCCCCGCTGGATCGCATCGCCGCTGACCACCGAGATCGTCAGGGGCACGTCCTGGAGTTTTTCCTCGCGCTTGCGGGCGGTCACCACCACCTCGCCGATCTCTGAAGCCTCGTCGTCCGCTCCGGCTGGCGCCCTGGCCGTGGTCTGAGCCCAAACGGGCGCTGCGCTGCAGAGCAACAGCAGCAGGATAGGCGTAGCGACCGTCTTGTTCATAGAGTTGTCCCCCCAGGGCAGATTCACGGCACTTGATGCCTGTCTTGGGGCCACGCTCCCAGATTTGTCCGGACAAATCAAGTCTCGTTTGGAGGGGCGTCCGAGCCCGGGTTCGAGGGCCCTGGCGTTGACACCACCGCCTGGCGCCACCAAGCTTGTCCGGACAACTTCTGGGGGCCGATATTCCGACACGCGCCATCCGCGCCAAGGGGCGATTCACGCCGCGCGGACGTGCGGGTCCGCAAGCACGCATGAGCGCATGATTGATGTCCACACCCACAAGGCCTTCTGGGCCGTCCACAAATATGCCGGCCTCCTCGCCTGCGCGTGGCTGCTGGTCGTGGCCGTCACGGGCGTTCTGCTGGACCATCACGAATGGCGCTGGCTGAACCAGATCAGCGTGCCGGCGTCCTGGTCGTCGCCGCAGGTTCAACGCATCACCCCGGCGACGATCATGCGCCACATCGCCGTCGGCCCGTCGGCTGTGCTAGGCGCCTCCGAGCGGGGGACTTGGCTCAGCACCGATCGCGGGCGTGAGTGGCGCAAGGTGCGCTTCGAGGGCCTGTCGGGTCAGCCCCAGACCCATGGCCTCGCCGGAGATGCGGAGACCGGCTTCGCCGCCGTGCGACTGGCAACCGACGACGGGCTTTGGGTGATGTCGCCGGACGGCAAAACCGCGCGACGCCTGGCGCTGGAGGGCCAGCATGTGACCGCGCTCAGCCCCGGCCACGATGCGGCCAGCCTGGTGGCGGTGATCGACCACAGCCGGCTCGTGCGCGTGGCGCTCCCGAGCGGCGCGGTGACGCCGCTCGCGGTGGGGCGCGATATTGGCGGCCTCAGCACGCACGTGCCGTTCAACAGCTTCATCCGCGAGATCCATTTCGGTCGCGGCCTGCTGGCCGGCCGCGGCTCGATCTGGCTCAACGATCTGGGCGGGATCGGACTGGCGGTGCTTTCCCTGACCGGACTGAGCTACTGGGCCTTCAAGCGCTTCGGCAACCGTTCGGGACTGACCGTCGCCGCCCGCCGGGACGTGCTTCGCTGGCTGTTCCGCGCGCATGGACCGGTCGTCGGTTTGCTGGCCGCGATCCCGATCCTCTACCTGGCGCTCACCGCGATCCCGCTGAACCACGTGATCGGGTTCATCGCGGCGACGAAGGACTGGATGGTGCCACGCGCCGCGATCACGCCGGCCTATCAAGGCCGCACGCTGACGCACGAGATCGATGGGGTGGCGGCCTGGCCCGATCAGCCGGGGCGCCTGACCATCGCCAGCCGTTTTGGTGTCCTGGAGAGCCGCGACAACGGCGCAAGTTGGCGCCCTGACACCAGCCTGCCCATCGACGATCACGGCGCGGGGGCCAATGTGTTCCGCGCCGGCGACCGGATCTTCGTCGGCGACGCCGGCGGCAAGAACTATGTCCGTCCTGCCGGCGGCGCGGGCTGGGTGAAGCTGTCCGGGCCCTCGGCGGCCATCTCAGGCGCCGCGCACCGGGGCGGGACTTGGTACGTCAAGAACAGCCGCTCAATCTTCATGAGCGACGGCGTCTCGCCGACCTATGTGGACAGCAAGATCCCGTTCAAATCCGCCGCGCCCGGTACGCCGCTGTTCCTCTTCATGGCCGACATACACACCGGCATCATCATCCACAGCCAGTTCAAATGGCTCAGCGACCTGTTCGCCGCCCTGGCGGTGGCGCTCGCGATCAGCGGCCCGGTGATCTGGCTGCGCCGAAAGTGGGTTTGAGGGACGCCTAAGCCGCCGCGGGCAGCACGCCGTCGCGGATGTCCGACGGGATGGAATCGTAGATCGTAGGCGGGGTGATGGCCAGGCGCGCGCGGGCCGCCTCGAGAGGCTCGGCCATCAGCGCCTCGTAGTCCTCACCCAGCAGCCAGGCCGCCGCCTTGCCGCGCTGATAGCCCTGCCAGATGGCCTTCACGAACGGATAGCGGCTGTGCCGGCCGCGCGAGGCGGCGCCCAGGGCGATCAAGGCCCAGCCCAGGCCGCCGGTCTGGGCGTAGGAGAAGGCCACCAGGCAGGCCTCGCCCGCCGCGTCGCGGTGATAGCCGGACAGGATGTGCCAGATGTCGTGGACGTCGCGCGTCCGGCGTCCGAACCAGGCGTAGGGGTGCGGCTCGTCGATCTCGACCCCGTCGGCGCGACTGATCTCAGCCAGGCCTTCCGCGGAAAGTTGTTCGGTGCGGATGAAGGTGCGGTAGGCAGCGCCCACGCTGCCGTCGGGCAGGCTGTCCAGCCAGGCATCGTCCATCAGCTTGCGAGAGAATTCGGCGCGCTCGTAAGCGAGGCGCCCACCCCCCGACGTGTTCAGCAGGCGGTGATAGCCCTTGGCCGTCGAGGCGCCGTTGAGCGCGCGCATGATCTCGAACACCGCATGGGTGTCCTCCTTGTCGTTCAGCAGGCGCTGGAGCGAACGCCAGGCCTGACCCCAGTCCAGTTTCGTGGACATCGGCCTGGCCGAAGGCGTCGGCGCGGCCTGGAAGTCGGCGGTGTCTGCAGTCATGGCCATTGGAGGGCAGTCCTCTGGAGCAATCGTCGCCCACGAAAGTGACGCCCCCGTCATCTTTTTGCAAGGGCCGTGCTTGATTATGTTTCTGACACGGTGAAGGGATGATGGATGGCGACCCTCAAGAAGCGTTCGATCCTGCTGGCCGGCCACGCCACATCGATTGCGCTCGAGCCGGAGTTCTGGGCCGTGCTGGATGTCATGGCGCAGGCGCGGGGCTCCAGCCTGGCGGCGCTGATCGTGAGCATCGATACGAGCCGGGGCGCCCGGCCGCTGGCTTCGGCGTGCCGCGTCGCCGCGCTGGGGTACGCGCAATCGCGCCCTTAAGCCGGTCGCGCCATGTGCTACATATGTTCCGATGTCCCTTGAGTCCCACGATCCCCCTGCCCCGCGCCTGAGCGATCTGGCCCGCGTCGACGCGCGGCCGGCCGACTATCTGCAAGGTCTGAATCCCGAACAGCGCGCCGCGGTGGAAGCCATTGAGGGACCTGTGCTGGTGCTGGCCGGCGCGGGCACCGGCAAGACCCGGGTGTTGACCACGCGGCTGGCGCACATCCTGGCCAGCGGCAAGGCCCGGCCGTGGGAACTGCTGGTCGTCACCTTCACCAACAAGGCCGCGCGCGAGATGCGCGAGCGGATCAC
>JANPKX010000586.1:0-1766 GCA_031426235.1 Alphaproteobacteria bacterium
CGAGCGCCAGATCGCTGGCGGCGTGCATGGCCTGGTGCCGGTCGGCACCACGGGCGAGACCGCCACCCTGAGCCACGATGAGCATCGGCGCGTCGTCGAGCTCTGCGTCCGGACGGCGGCGGGGCGCGTGCCGGTGATCGCCGGCGCGGGTTCCAACAGCACCGCCGAGGCCATCGAACTGGCGCGCCACGCCAAGACGGTCGGCGCCGATGGGGCCTTGGTGGTGACGCCTTACTACAACCGACCCAGCCAGGAGGGGCTGTACCTGCACTACAAGGCGATCAACGACGCGGTGCAGATCCCGGTGCTGATCTACAACGTGCCGGCGCGCACCAGCGTCGACATTGCCAACGACACGTTGGCGCGCTTGGCCAAGCTGCCCAACATCGTCGGCATCAAGGACGCGACCGGCGATCTGCCGCGCGCCAGCCTGCAACGGCTCGAGTGCGGCGAGGATTGGGTGATGCTTTCCGGAAACGACGATGGCGGCCTCGGCTACATGGCCCACGGCGGCCACGGCTGCATCTCGGTCACCTGCAACGTGGCCCCGGAGTTGGTCGCGCAGTTCTACGACGACTGTTTGGCGGGCCGCTGGCAGGACGCGCTCTACGGCCAGGATCGGTTGATCCGGCTGCACAAGGCCCTGTTCGCCGACGCCTCGCCGGCGCCGACCAAGTTCGCCCTGGCCCAGCTCGGCCTCTGCTCGGACGAGACCCGCCTGCCAATCGCACCCTGCTCGGAGCTCGCGCGCACCGAGGTGCTCTCCGGGTTGCGGGATGCGGGCCTGATCTGATGGCGGCCCCCAGTACCCCCGGCAAGCTGATCGCGGAGAACCGCCGCGCGCGATTCGACTATTTCCTTGAGGAGGCGTTCGAGGCCGGTATCGCCCTGACTGGCTCGGAGGTGAAGTCGCTGCGCAACGGTCGGGCGAACATCGCCGAAAGCTATGCGGCGGTGGAGGGCAGCGAGATCATGCTCGTCAATGCCGACATCCCGCCCTACGCGCAGGCCGGCCCCTACTTCAACCACGAGCCCCGCCGGCACCGGAAGCTGCTGCTCAAGCGCAAGCAGATCGACAAGCTGATCGGCGCCGTCCAGCGCGAGGGGCGGACGATCATCCCGACCAAGTTGTACTGGAACGAGAAGGGCATGGCGAAGCTCGAGCTTTCCATCGCCAAGGGGAAGAAAGAGCACGACAAACGCGAGACGACCGCAGCCCGCGACTGGCAGCGCGACAAGGCCCGGATCATGAAGGAACGCGGCTGAGGTGGACCGCGCCGACATCGCCAACCTGGAGCGGGCGACCATCGCGGGCGTGGCGCCGGCGCAGGTAATCGAAATCGGCGACTGGCTGGTTCCGCTGGACGACGGGGCGATTGGCCGCGCCAAGAGCGCCGCGCCGCTGCGCCATGACGTGGGACCCGGCGCGCTCGGCGACATCGAGGCCGCCTACTGGACCGCGGGCCTGACGCCGGCCTTCCGCATGGCGGACAAACCGGGCCTCAAGGCGGTCCGAGACGCGCTGACGGTGCGGGGCTATGCGGGCGGCAAGCCCGTGGTGGTCGAGGTCGGCGACGTCGACCGGTTGGCGGTGCTGCGGGACCGGCCGGGTGAGATCCTCGCGAAGCCGGACGCGGCCTGGGGCGAGGTATTCCTGGGCGAGGGGTTCGACCCCGTGGAGGGCGCGAGCCGCGTCGCCGCCCTCACCCGCTCGCCCGACGCCCTCTATGGTTGCGTACGGGAAGCCGGCCGCACCGTGGCGGTGG
>JANPKX010000587.1:0-2920 GCA_031426235.1 Alphaproteobacteria bacterium
CAACGTAGTGACGCTTGGCGTCGCCCTCGGGGGGGAAGACATAGGCCGAGGCCTTGAACCGGGGCAGGCCCTTCAGGACAACGAGGGCCGCCGCGCCGAGCGGGATGACGCGGGCGCCGGTCTTGGAATCCGCCAGCAGCAGGCACGTGCGGCCGAAGTCGACTTCCGACCACCGCAGGCCCTCGATCTCGCTCTTGCGGGCGCCGGTGAGGGTGAGAAGGCGGATTACGTTCAGGCCGTGCTTGTTCGCGCCCTCGGCCTCGGCCGCCGACAGGGCGGTGGTGAGGCGGGCCAGTTCCTGGCCGGAGAGGAAGCGTTGCGACTGCCCGTCGCGGTACCGTTCGACCCCTCGCACCGGATTGTCCGGCCGCAGGCCTTCACGGACGGCGAAGGCGAAGATGGCGCCCAAGAGGCCGATGGTGCGCGAGGCCGTGCCCTTACCGCCCCGCGCGGCTGGATCGCTGCGCTTGCGGGCGTCGGCCTTGGCCAGCGCCTTGCCCTTGAGGCCCTTCGCCCGCAGCGCCTTGCGGGTCGGCTTTACCGGCGCGGCCGACTTTCCGGCGGCAATGTCGCGCATGAGTTTGGCGACCTCGGCGGTGGTGACTGACGACAGAGGCCGCTTGCCGAGCAGCGGCTTGATATGGGCGCGGATGCGCGACTTGTCGGTGGTGAGGGTGGCGGGCTTCTTCGTCGCTACGCCGTCCTTCAGATAGAGATCGCACAGCGCCGCAACGTCCATCTCGCCCCGCGCCCGGTGACGGTTGGCTTGCGGGTCCTGGCCGAGGCGGACGCGGCCGAGAACCTTGGCGGCTTCGTCGCGGGCTTCGTCCGGCGTCATCTCACCGTGTCGCGCCACCGTGTACTCGCGGCGCGGCGCGCCCCGACCTTCTCCGGCGCGGTACCAGACGAAGTAGGTCTTGAGCCCCTGCGTGGAGACCTTGAGGCCGAAACCCTTCAGCTCGCTGTCCCAGAGCCGATAGACCGCGCCCTCGGCCTTGGCCGCTTCCACCGTCCGCCGCCCGATCCGGACCACCCGCTGCGCCGTTTCCATCTCGTTCCCTTCCGTGGTGACAAGCCGCTGCTAGTCACCACCGAGTCACCACCCTTCCGGAAAACTGGTGACAGATGCGGCATCGAGGGGCAAGGAAAACCACGTCGAATCAGAGAGATAGGACACTGCCGGACAAACGCGGAAAACCGAGGAAATGGCTTTCTGTAGCCCTCCGAAGGCAAAGGTCACACGTTCGAATCGTGTCGGGTGCGCCAGTGCATGAAGCGTTTGTGACGGCTGAGAGCGCCGTTCCGGCGTAACATCACCCCAGCCACTATAAGCCAAAACGCACGCCGACGGTCAGGTAGCGCCCTACGCGATCATAGGCAGGGCTGGTCGGGGTCGAGAAGGTGGTGGGATTGGCTGTGACGACTGGCGGCTTCTGGTCGAACAGGTTCACGGCGGTGAGGAACAGTTCTGCGTTGTGCAGGGCGGTCCGCGGTCGCCACGTCAGGGTGGCGTCCAGATAGGCCACGGCGGGCGCCTGGTTGTCGGTGGTATCGACGCCATCAACCCGGGTCGGATCCATGCGTACGCGATCCAGATAGCGCACCTGGCCCGATAGGCCCCACGCGCCCCGGCGGTAGCTGGACTGCAGGAGGCCGCGCCAGCGCGGGCTGATCGGCGAGTTCAGCTGTTCAATGCGCCCGGAGCCCGGCGGCTGAATGAAGTCCTGGGTGGTGTGGTTGACCAGAAGACGCAGGCTCGCCAGCCCGCCGCGCCATTCGCCGGCGTACGCCGCCTCGAAGTCGTAACCCGCCGTCTGCTGAAGGTTGAGGTTCAGCCCGCGGGTGCGGATGATCAGCGTGCCGGACGCCGTGGCGCTGATCTGGCTACAGAGCAGCGCGTTGCCACGCTCGCACTCCAAGACCGTGCGCTCGGCGGTCAGCGAGCCGATCGCGTCGCGGATGCGGATCCGATACCAGTCGAGCGACAGCAGCAGCCCCGGCGCCGGGCGGGAGAGGATGCCGAACGTGAAGGTGTCGGCACGCTCCGGCTTCAGGTCGGGATTGCCGGAACTGATGATCAGCGCCGGCGTCGTCACGCCGCGGAACACCTGGTTGTTGCTGTTCTGGGTCGCCGGGTTAAACAGCTCCAGGATGTTCGGTCCGCGGATGTCCCGCGAGCGGGTGATGCGCAGGCCCAATGCGTCGTTGAAGGCGTGGCTCGCGCCCACCTTCCAGGTGCTGACCGTGCCCGACCGACTGTAATGGGTCACGCGCACGGCGGCGTTATAGTCCAGCACCCGGGCCAAGGCGTGTTCCCGCAGGACGGGCAGCCCGACTTCGGCAAAGGCCTCCGTCACCTCGTAGACCCCCGATAGCGCGAGCGGGTTGAAGAAGTTGAAGGATCCCGGCCGTCCCTGCTGCGCGGGTGGCGCGCCGCGGACGCCAGTGAGGTCGGTGGCGAGCGGCGACAGGGGATCGACGGTCTGAGCTGCCGTCTCACGGCGCCACTCAAGCCCGCTTGCCACGGCGACCGGCCCGGCGCCCAGGCTGAAGATGGCCGGCAGCTTCCCCGTGATAGTGGCGGCGGCCACCGTCTGCTTCAAGGTCAGGGACTTGACCGAGTGTCCGGTGACGTAGCGGATCGCTTCGGCGCTCGGCGAGCCCTCACCGAACAGGTTGAGCGGCGCGCAGCCGGGGTCCAGACCAAGCAACGTCGAGCGGCAGACGATCCGTCCGGTGGGGTCGCGGACCGCGTCGACGGCGGCGTAGAGCCGGCGGTTGATCGTGAGATTGTTCTCGCGCAGCTCCTGGTCGGTGCGGCCGTATGCGAGCGAGACGTTGTAGCGCCAGCCGCCCGCCAACACGCCCTTTGCCCCGACCGACGCGCGGACCACGTCGCCGATGTCGACGATCTCGACCA
>JANPKX010000588.1:0-1978 GCA_031426235.1 Alphaproteobacteria bacterium
GCCGCCTGGTTAGGACCCGCCACCCGCCAAATCGTTCCCGTGTGTGTGCGCCACAGGTGGTGCGTTCGATCCTTTGCGCGAAGCCGCCACAGGAACATCTGCCGCGGGAGCGCGCCCCCGCAGTTCCTGGCGCCATCATCACAAGCCGGCACCCTCCAAGGATATCGGCGCGAAGCGACCCCTGCTGACTTCCGCACGCCGAGGGAGACATCATCATCCGCGAAGGGGGCGCGCCCGGAAGCCGCAGCGGCCCATCGATGTCTGTCAAACGTACGCTAAATCCGCACGACGGCAGATGGCGCGGGCGAGGCCGAGAGTCAAGGTGCGCCGATGCGGTGGTGTCCTCGCGCGGCGCAAATCTTCCTGACCCCCGTAGCGTTTTCATGCGTCTTGCCGGACACTTGCCAAAGTGGCTCGCCGGTGCGCGGACAGAAGGACGGGATGGATGCGACTTGCAATGTTGGCCAGCGCCGCGGCGCTGGCGCTCGGTTCGGCGAGCCGCGCCGCGGACTTTTCAAGCAGCCTGGTTCCCGGCGTGACGGGCGTGTTGGGCGAGTACGTCCAGATTCCTGGCGGCAAGGCGCCGGGAACGCCGGCGATGCTGAACACGGCCAGCTTTCTGCGTTTCCGCAGCGCCTCGGACGGCGAGGCGCCCCGCCCCGCCAATGCGGTGATCGTCGCCCTGCCCGGCTTTTCCTCGACGCCTTCGCAATGGCTCTTGGTCGCCGGGCAATTGGTGCGGAAGGCCGAGACCCGGACCTGCGACGGCAAGCCCTGCCGGATCGAAGTCTGGGTGCTGCAGCGGCGCGGAGCGAACCTGGCGGACACCTCCGCTCTCCTCGACGCACGCAAAGCCAGGGATCCCAAGGTCGCGCTGGACTACTATTTCGGTACGCCGGTGAAGAGCCCATTGTCCGGCAAGGGCGCCCCGGCGCGGATCGTCGGACCCGGGCCAGATGCAAAATGGACGCCGCTGAGTCAGGCCGACCTGGCGTTCATGGCCGACTGGGGCTTCGAAACCTACGCTGGCGATGTGGACGCCATGATTGCGCAGGTGAAGGTGCGTTCAGGCGGTCGCAACGTCTTCCTCGCGGGGCACAGCCAGGGGGGCGGCTTCGTCGCCAACTATGCCGGACGGATGAAGCCGGACGGCACGCGCGGGATTGAGGGGCTGTCGGGTCTGATCTTCCTCGACGGCGGCCCGTCCGCGGGCGGCGCCGCGCCGCCCACAGAGACGCAGGTCAAAAGCTACCTGGACCGCGTGACGGCGCTGCGGAGCGGTGCGGCCAAGGTCTACACCGACGGCAACGGCCTGCTGGGCGCCATCGCCGGGCCGATCTCGGTGATGGGCCAGTCGGTCACGGGGCTCTACTACGCGTTCTCGGACCCCAATGCCGAGGCGATTTTCCCGATGCGGGCGGCGGGCATGGCTGCGGCGCCAGGCGACAGTTTCCTGGGCGCGATCCGGGTCAGCTGGCTGGCGCGGGCAGGGACCACCTTCGACACCGAGCCCGTGCCCGGCGCGGGCGTCCAGCTCTCCTTCCTGCGGTTTCTGGGCCAGGGCCTGGGACGTCTGGACTTCACGCCCCTGCCCGGGACCGAGGCCCAGTGCGACAAGACGCCAGAGCCTATGATGATGGGCCCGCCACGCCCCACCGCCACGGCGCCAGGCTGCACGCCCACCGCGGCCATGGTGGACCCCGACAAGGTCTATGGCTGGATCGAACCGGGCGTCGCGGGGCCACAAGAGGCCGGCGCCGCCCACCACTGGGTTGCGGCCCAGGCCTGGGCGCCGGCCCGCACCAATGTGCGCCCGATCTCGATCGCGTTCCGCGACACCGGTCGCAAAGTGATCGACGCGTCCTCGATGGTCCCGTTCAACTGGTACCAGTCCGAGCGCTGGGACTTCGACGCCGGCTTCGTCGGTCGCTACAGGGTGCTTAAGCTCAAGCAGGGTGGCGTCGATATTGACGTGGAC
>JANPKX010000589.1:0-9521 GCA_031426235.1 Alphaproteobacteria bacterium
CGGAACCTGAATATCCTTGGCCAGCGCCTTCACATAGGGGTTGTCGTTGGGGTTCGGATACTTCGCGTCGTAGAAGGGCCCGCCCTTCTGACCGAGATTGCGGAAGGACATCAGGTTCATCGAGTGGCAGGCCGAGCAGACCTCGCGATAGACCTTGTACCCGCGCTGAACCTGGGCGGGTTCGAACTTTCCGAATGGACCAGCGAACGACCACTCGGCAGGGCGGAAGGCGTAGCCCTCCCCCCCCGCGGCGGACGCCGGGCCGGCAATGCAGGCGAGCCCCAGGGCCGCGAGCGCGATAGCTTTACGCAGCATCTGGCTCAGCCCCTCTTTTCAGGCGAGGCCGCGGCGCCGACAGGCGTGCTGGCCGGGTGTGACAGGACCGGCGCCGAAATCGAGTCGGGCGTCGGCAGCGGCGTCTCGGTTAGACCCAGGACCGGGAGAATGAGCAGGAAGTAGGCGAAGTAATAGAGCGTCGCGAAGCGGCTGAGCCAGACGAAGCTGTTGATGTCAGCATCCAGCAGCACCATGCCCGACGGGGAACTGCCGATCACCGGCGCGTCCGGCAGTTGCCCGCCGCAGTACCCCAGCACCAGCGCCACCAGGACGAAGATGAAGAAGTAGAGCCGCGCCGTGGGCCGGTAGCGCAGCGAGCGCACTTTCGACGTGTCCAGCCAAGGCAGGACGAACAGGGCCGCGATGGCGCCGAACATCAGCAGGACGCCCATCAACTTGTCCGGGACCGCGCGCAGGATCGCGTAGAACGGCAGCAGGTACCATTCCGGGACGATGTGAGCCGGCGTCACCAGCGGGTTGGCCTGGACGAAGTTGACCGCATCGCCAAGGGCGTTCGGGTTGAAGAACACGAAGCTTCCGTACAGGATCAGGAACACCCCGATCGCGAAGCCGTCCTTCACCGTGTAGTATGGATGGAACGGCACCGTGTCCTCTTTGGACTTCACGTCGACGCCGGTGGGGTTGTTGTTGCCGGGCACGTGCAGCGCCCAGACGTGCAGGATCACCAGTCCCGCGATCACGAACGGCATAAGGTAATGCAGCGAGAAGAACCGGTTCAGCGTGGCGTTGTCGACCGCGAAGCCGCCCCACAGCCAGGTGGTGATCGGCGGCCCAACAACCGGCAAGGCGCCGATCAAATTGGTGATCACGACCGCGCCGTGGAAGCTCATCTGGCCCCAGGGCAGGACATAACCCATGAAGGCGGTGATGATCATCACCAAGTAGATAAGGCAACCCAGGATCCACAGCACCTCGCGCGGCGCTTTGTAGGAGCCATAATAGAGGCCCCGGAACATGTGCAGGTAGACCGCCAGGAAGAACATCGAGGCGCCGTTGGCGTGCATGTACTGGATCAGCCAGCCGTAGTTCACGTCGCGCCGGATCCGCTCGACCGAGGCGAAGGCGTGATCCACATGGGCCACGTAGTGCATCGCAAGAACGATGCCGGTGACGATCTGGATGCCCAGCATCAGCGCCAGGATGCCCCCGAACGTGTACCAGTAGTTGAGGTTCTTCGGCGTCGGGAACGAAACGACCGTGTCGCTGGCGAACCGGATAATCGGCAGGCGGGTGTCGAGCCAGCGCTCGATCCCTGTCTTGGGTTCGTAGGTGGAATGTCCGCTCATCGTTGTCAGCCGATCTTCACTTTGGTGTCGGAGACGAAGGCATAGTCCGGGACCACCAGATTCTTCGGCGCCGGGCCCTTACGGATCCGGCCTGAGGTGTCGTAGTGCGACCCGTGGCAGGGGCAGAACCAGCCGCCGTAGTCGCCGCCGCCGAATGTCGGCACGCAGCCGAGGTGGGTGCAGGTCCCGATCAGCACAAGCCACTCGGCCTTGCCCGGCTTATGGCGAACCTCGTCGGTTTCAGGATCGCGCAGTTCGCTCAGCGGCGTGGCGATCGCCTGGGCGATCTCAGTCGGCGTGCGCTTGCGCACGAACAACGGTTTGCCGCGCCATTTCACCACGACCTGCTGGCCATCGCTGACCTTGGTCAGATCGAACTCGATCGACGCCAGGGCCAGGGTATCGCCGGCGGGATTCATCTGATCGACCAGAGGCCAGACCAGCCCCCCCACGGCGCCCACAGCAGCGGCGCCGGTGGCGATATGGATGAAATCGCGACGGCTCGGATCATCACCCGGAGCGTGCGGGTCGGAAGTTGCGCCCACGACGGTGTCGGCCACCTTGAAGCTACCCTTCGATAGAGGGCCTCACGAGTTGCCGGAGGCCCTTGGGAATGTCGGCCCATTTCCCCAAGAAGGAAAGAGAACCGGCGCCGGAAGAGGTCGCGGGCGAGACGCTCGTTCGGAGGCTCCGGCCAGCTTTCGCCGGCCTGTCCCCGATTCGTGCCCTTGCGCCCCGGCCACTCCCGATGGCGGATGGCCTTAGAATGCGTTTGGCCCTTTTTCAACCGGACATTCCGCAAAACCTGGGCGCCGCGATCCGGCTGGGCGCCTGCCTGGGCGTTTGCCTGGACGTGATCGAGCCCTGCGGTTTCCCTTTGAGCGAGGCCGCGATCCGCCGCGCAGCCCTGGACTATGGCGCCCTGGTGAAGGTCGAACGGCACGCAAGCTGGGATATATTTCGAGCGAATACAAAAGGATGTGGCCGCTTGGTATTGTTCACCACGACCGCGGCCACGCCGCTTCACGACTTCGCATTCCAGCCCGACGACACGCTGTTGTTCGGTCGCGAGAGCGCCGGCGCACCGCCATTTGTGCACGAAGCTGCAGATGCACGGGTGATCATCCCGATCGCGGCTGGCGCGCGTTCGCTGAACGTTGTCACGGCAGCCAGCCTGGCCCTGGGCGAGGCGCTGCGACAGACGAACGGTTTTCCGGGCAACGCGGCCCTAGGCCTCTAGGGGACCGCGCGATGCGGCGGCCCTTAGTATCAGCCGCACTTTCCAAGTCCCGCCCCGGGAGGCTATCGAGGCGCCATGTCGATGACGCAGCCACACGCCCTTCCGCCCGAGATCGAATCCCGTCGGGACCGCGCCAAGGTCTGGTTCGAGAGTCTGCAGGACCGGATATTCGCCGTCCTGGAGCAACTCGAGGACGAGGCGCCCGACGCGCTTTACCCCGGTTCGCCGGGGCGATTCGAACGCCGGCCCTGGGCGCGGGAGACGGGGGTCGGCGGCGGCATCGGCGGACATCTGAAAGGCCGGCTGTTTGAGAAGGCCGGCGTCCATACCTCGGCAGCCCTGGCGAGGTTCTCGCCGGAGATGGCGGCGACCATGCCCGGCGCCGATCAGGATCCGACCTATGTCTCGGCCAGCATCAGCCTGATCGTTCACCCGGTCAGCCCGCGCGTGCCCACCGTGCACATGAACACCCGCTTCCTGTCGACCGCCGAAAGCTGGTTCGGCGGCGGCGCAGACCTGACCCCGATGCTGGACGAACAGCGCAACCAGGAGACCCACGACGCCAAGCTGTTCCACGCCGCGCTGCAGGTCGCGTGCGATCGCCATGACCCGGAATGGCATCCGAAGTACAAGGCCTGGTGCGACGAGTATTTCTATCTGCCGCACCGCAAGGAGACTCGCGGCATTGGCGGCATTTTCTACGACCGCCACAACTCCGGCGATTTCGAGAAGGACTTCGCCTTCACCCGCGCGGTGGGCGATGCGTTCCTGGACGTCTATCCCAAGATCGTGCGCCACCGCATGAGCGAGCCGTGGGGCGAGGCCGAACGCATGCAGCAACTGGTCCGGCGAGGCCGCTACGTCGAGTTCAACCTCCTCTACGACCGGGGCACGATGTTTGGCCTGAAGGCCGGCGGCAACATCGACACCATCCTGAGCTCGATGCCGCCGATGGTGGCGTGGACGTGAGGGCGCCGGGGGAGCCAGGATCAGACGCGGACATCACAGACCGGAAGTTTTCGCTTGACGTCGTAGGTCCGCCAATCGAAGGCGTCGCGGCCCAGCAGGTCCATGAACATATCCGGGTAGGTCCCGAACTGCTCGATGGCTGGCCGCGGCGGCCGGCCTGTCTTGAGAACACCAACCCTCAATAGGCCATCCCCTGGGCGACCGCCTTCAGCTTCTCGATCGCCGACATCGGGTCGTCGATGAAGTCGTGGTCGATCCACCAGTCCTCCACCTCCCGCAACACCTGGCCGACCATGGGGCCTTTCGGCACGCCCGCATTCATCACATCCTGGCCCGTCAGCATGAACGCGGGCCGGACCCAGCCCTCGGCCAGGGCGATCATCCCGCGCCACTGCATAGTGGTCGCTGATCGCGGCGAGGCGGCCCAGGCCAGCTTGGCGCGGTCACGGAAGGTCGGCAGGCCGCTGCGATAGATCTCGCGGCGGATTTCGCGGGGGCTCATCCAACTTTTGAGCACAGGCGTCCGCGACAGGGCGGCGACAATCCGCTCACGATCCACGTTGGACAGGCGCAGGCGCTCGGCGAGCCGTCGGGCCGCCACCTGATCGTCGGGGAGCAAGGCGGCCAGCCGCAGGACCGCATCGGTCTCGAACAGCAGATCGGTCTCGATCTCCACCAGGGCGGCGAACCGGTCCCGGTTCGCGGGTGTCTTGAGCACCACGTCGAGCACGCCGGTTTGCGCCATCAGCCCCACCGCCGTACGCGGATCGTCTGCGGAGAGCACCTTGAGCAACTCGGCGACGATGCGATCAGCCGGCAGGTCTTCGATCCGGACACGAGCGGCGGCGCAGGCCCCCACGGCTTCGGCGTCGGGATCGCCCTTCCCGAACCCGGCCTGGAAGCGGAAAAAGCGCAGGTTTCGCAGGTGGTCCTCGGCCAGCCGCTGCGCAGGGTCGCCGACGAAGACGATGCGGCCCGCCCGCGCATCCTCCACGCCGCGGCCCGTGGGGTCGTGAAGGGTCCCGTCGCGGTCGGCGTAGAGCGTGTTCAGCGTGAAGTCGCGACGCTGGGCGTCCTCGGTCCAATCGTCGGTGAAGGCCACGGTGGCCCGTCGGCCGTCGGTGGAGACGTCGCGGCGTAGGGTGGTGATCTCGAACGGCTTGTGATTGGCGACCGCCGTGACCGTTCCGTGGTCGATGCCGGTGGGCACGGCGCCCAGGCCGGCCGCCTTGAGCGCCGCTGCGACACGGTCGGGCGTCAGGGTGGTGGCCAGGTCAATGTCCGCGATCGGCCGGCCGACCAGGGCATTGCGCACGCAGCCGCCGACGAACCGCACGCAGCCCGGGCCGCCGATCGCTTCCAACGCATCGAACACCGCCCCCGTATCGGGCGCTGTCATCCAGGGGCGAAGGCCGAGGCTCGCGGTCATGTCGTCCCTATGGCCACCTGCCCAGGGCTAGGCAAGCGCGGCGCCGTAGAGGCGCTCGCGCAGCGCGCGCAGGATGCCGGCCGTGGCGCCCCAGATGTACTGCTCCTCATGCGTCATGGCGTAGAAGCGCCGCGTCTCGCCCGTCGGCAGGCTGCGCTCGTGTTCTTCATAGTTCGCGGCGTCCATGAGGTAGCCGAACGGGGTCTCGAAGATCGCCGCGACCTCGCCCGGGTTGGCCGTGAGGCTGAATCCGTCGCGCACGAACCCGACCACCGGCGTGATCAGATAGCCGCTGCCAGTCTGGTAGGGGGTCGAAAGTCCTATGGGCGTGACATAGCGCGGCTCCAGCCCCACCTCCTCATGCGCCTCGCGCAGCGCGGTCTCGACCAGGGTTTCGCCAGGATCCTGCCGCCCGCCGGGCAGAGCCACCTGCCCCGTGTGCGACTTCAGCGTGTCCGCGCGACGGGTCAGCAGCACGCTCAGGCCATGGTCGCGTTCGATCAGGCCGATCAGTACCGCCGCGGGTCGAAGGTTCTCGATCGCCATGCCCGACCAGCCGCCGGGCGTGAGGTCGAAATCGCTCCGCATGGCGGAGCGACTGCCTCCGGCTTCGTGCAGCGGGTCCAAATGCTCGGCAAGCCAGCCGTGCAGGTCCGACGGCGACGCCGCGGGGTTCACAGCACGTGCGCCATGGCCGGTCCCAGTGGAAACCACACCCCGTTCGACGATACGCCGAGGGTCGGGCCTTCCGGCGTCTGACGCTCCTCAGCCATGGCCACGAGTTCGTAGAAAACCGGCCGTGCGATCAGGGCCTCCAGGCCGCGCCGGACGTGGACGTAGGGTCGCGGCTCGCCATCCGGGCCGGCCTCCACACGGATGGCGTTCTCGCCGCCGGCCTCGACCTCGTCGCCGACGTTGGTGAGGAAGCGCAGCGCCTCGCCGACCCGGTCCACCCGCACCGCGATGAAGGGCGCGTCCTCGACGGTGATCTTCAGCTTCTCGACGGGGGTGACCAGGTGAAAGCCGTCGGGATCCTTGCGTAGGATCGTGGAGAACAGCCGCACCAGGGCCTCGCGACCGATCACCGCGCCCTCGTGAAGCCAGCGGCCGTCGGGCTTGATGACGATGTCGATCTCGCCGCAATGCGCCGGGTTCCACAGGTGGACGGGAGGCAGGCCGCGGCCGGGCGTCTGCTTGGCGGCGGAGATCACGCTGTCGAGGGTAGGGCTTAGGCTGGGGGAATCCGACATGCGCCGAACGTAGGCGCGTGTCGGGTATCGCTCAAGCAAGCGACTTCCAGGCGGGCGTTGAACGGTTCAGCGCGCCCGGACCATTCCGACCAGCGCCACGTCGCGGAAGGTCCTCGCCAGCACCCGCCGCGGATCAACCGGCCCGGGCATGCGGACCTCCGGCGCAATTTCGAAGCCGGCGCGACTGAAGAACGCCAAGTCGCCGACCAGCAGCACGGCGGCCTCGCCAGCGGCCTCGGCTGCGGCGCAGGCGCGTTCGACCAGCAGGGCGCCCAGGCCGTGCTTGCGGGCCTCCTCCTCGACCGCCAGGGGCCCCAGGAAGGCGATGGGCTGATCGCCGACGGCCACGCGCCACAGGCGGACAACGCCCACCAGGGCCTCGCCCTCGAAGGCGCAGAAGGACAGTTCGGGTGCGAAGTCGGCGAACTCGCGGACCCGCTCGGAAACCTTGGCGAAGCGGCCCGGCCCGAAGGCGGCGTTCAGGAGGGCTTCGATCGCCGTCCCGTGGGCTGGAGCCTCATTGACGAAAGTCAGCGCCGGCGGCGGCCGGGATGGCTGGAGGGACATGGGCAGGTCTCGACGGGAAGGGACGACGGATCGACGCCGGGCAGAAACGCCCCGGGCGCCAAGCGGTTCAGGCGGCGGCTGCGGCCATTGGTCGTCGTCGCATCGAAGGGCCCCCGGGCCATTGCGGAAGCGGCGCAGATAGGGCCAACGCCGGCCCCCGTCAACGTCATTGCGAGCGCGCAAGACGCAGTGCAGGTTGGGACGGACTCATGACAGACGTAACCCCCGACGAGCCGGTTCCCTCCGCCCGGGCCCTCCTTAAGGAGCGCGACTACGTCGTGTTCTGGGGGTCGCGCTGGACCGGCAGCTTCGCCAGCCAGATCCAGAGCGTGGCCATGGGTTGGCAGATGTATGCCCTGGCGCGTGAGACCCGTACCGTCGCGGAGAGCGCGTTCCTGGTCGGGATGATCGGGCTTGCGGCCTTCGTGCCGGTGTTCCTGTTGACCCTTCCCGCGGGCGAGGCGGCCGACCGCTATGACCGCAAGAAGGTGCTGTTGCTGTGCCTGACCGGCGAGACCTTGAGCGTCCTGGCTCTGGCGATCGCGACGGTGAACGGCTGGGCCTCCCCCGCCCTGCTGCTGGTGATCGCCGCCCTGTTCGGCGCCAGCCGCGCGTTCTTTGCGCCCGCGAACACCGCGCTAGGTCCGATGCTGGTGCCCCGGCGGTTGCTGCCCCGGGCGATCGCCTGGAACTCCCTGCCTGGCAGACGGCCTCGATCGGCGGGCCGGCCGCTGCGGGCCTGCTGGTCGCCCACTCGGCGGAGACGGCCTACTTCACGACGTTCGTGCTGTACGGCGTGTGCGCGCTGTTCGTGGTTTCGATCCGCCAGAACGCCAAGCCGCAGACCAATCCGGGATCAAGGTGGCAACTGGTCAAAGAGGGGCTGGCCTATGTCTGGCGCCAAAAGGTTGTGTTTGGCGCCATCTCGCTCGACCTGTTCGCCGTGCTGCTGGGCGGCGCGACCGCCCTGCTGCCGGTGTTCGCGCGCGACATCCTGCACGTGGGACCGCAAGGCTTTGGAATCCTGAGAGCCGGCCCGGCCATGGGGGCGACGGTGGTCGCGCTGTGGCTGGCGGCCAACCCGATCCGCCGCAAGGCCGGGCTCTACATGTTCGGCGGCGTCGCCGTGTTCGGGGTTGCGACCATCGTCTTCGGCCTCTCGCGGAGCCTGTGGCTGTCCGTCGCGGCCCTGGCGGTCCTGGGCGGCGCGGACATGCTCAGCGTCTACGTCCGCCAGACCCTGATCCAGCTGGTTACCCCTGACCACATGCGCGGGCGGGTGGCGTCGGTTTCGTCGGTGTTCATCGGGGCCTCGAACGAACTGGGCGAGTTCGAGAGCGGTGTTGTGGCCCGAATCCTCGGGCCCGTGGGGGCCGCGGTCTTCGGCGGTGTGGGCGCCGTGATGGTGACCGGGCTGTGGGCTTGGCTGTTCCCCGACTTGCGCCGGGCCGACCGCCTCGAATAAGGGTCTTCCCATCATCCAGGGAGAAACTCGGTTATGGGCGCATTGGAAGGCAAGGTTGTCCTCGTCACCGGCGGCGGCAACGGCATCGGTCGTGACTGCGCGCTGATTGCGGCGCAGGAAGGCGCCAAGGTCGTGGTCAACGATCTGGGCGGTAGCCTCAAGGGCGAGGACGAAGGTTCGGCGGGTCCCGCGGAGTCCGTCGCCGCCGAGATCCGCGCCGCGGGCGGCGAGGCGGTCTCCAACTCCGACAGCGTCACCGACCTGGACGCCGTCTACGGCATGGTCGAGCAGGCCAAGAAGAGCTTCGGCGGCCTGCATGCGGTGATCAATCCCGCCGGCATCCTGCGTGACGTGATGTTCCACAAGATGACCGAGGCCGAATGGGACAGCGTCATCGCCGTCCACATGCGCGGCTCGTTCAACGTGGCCCGCGCCACCATCGAGCTGTTCCGCGAACAGAACGATGGCGCCTACATGTTCTTCACCTCGACCTCGGGTCTGTTCGGTAACATCGGCCAGGCCAATTACGGCGCGGCCAAGATGGGCATCGCCGGCCTGTCGCGGATCATCGCCATGGAAGGCGCGCGCAACAACGTGCGCTCCAACTGCCTGGCCCCGGTCGCCTGGACCCGCATGACCCAGTCGGTGCCGATCAAGGACGAGGCCGCCGCCGAGCGACGCAAGGTCATGGCTGAAAAGGTCCGGGCCGATCAGCCGGCGCGCTTCTCCGTGGCCATGGTGACGCCGGCCGCCGCCAACGTGTCGGGCCAGATCTTCGGCTCCTCGGGCGAAAACATCATCCTCTATTCCCAGCCCCGGCCCATCGAGACCGTGACCAAGGAAGAAGGCTGGACCGTCGCCAGCATCCTGTCGGAAGCAGTGCCGAAGATGCAGGACAAGTTCTTCCCGCTCCAGCGCGGCCCGCTCCCCGGCGCCACGCAGCCGGCCAAGCAACCGG
>JANPKX010000590.1:0-4970 GCA_031426235.1 Alphaproteobacteria bacterium
CGTGATGCTGCTGGAAGGCGGTAAACAGCTCAAGCTCGAACGACAGGCGCGGATGGCCGGCGCTCATCATCTCGTGGGTCACGAACTGGTTGGGCTTGTCGCTGCCCCAGTGGCAATCGAGGCAGACATTGGCCCGCACCACCGGGTCTTCGAGCGGCGTCATGCCCCGCGCCACATTGGCGGCGTGGCTGACCCCGACGGTATAGTGGCTGGCGATCCAGCCGCCCGAGGGCCCATGGCAACTCTCGCAGCCGACGCCGTCGGAAATCTGGAACCGCGCGCCCCGCGCAGGCGCCGGATCAGCGTGGCACCCCAGGCAGGCTTGAGCCTCCTGGGCGGGACCGATCCCCATCTTCCGCGCGATCGCCTGGGCCCGCGGCTCCGTCAGCACCCGCCACGCGCGGCTGTGCGCGCCCGCCGGGCTCGAGGGATCCTGCCAGGTGATCAGTTCGTTCTGCCTGATGTTCAGGCCCGAATCGACCTGGCGGCTGTGGCAGGTCGACCCGGCGCATGAGGCCACGCCTTCGTGGACGCCGCGATTGGCCCCCGGCTCGACCGCGGCAGTGGCGGACTGCGCTGCCAAGATGGCGATTGCAGAGGCGAATATCGCTAGGGCGCCGCAAAGCGCGCCCACGAACCGCGACGCTCGTGCTCCCCCCATTTGCCCTCCCCCAGCGCAACTGGCTGCAGTCTTAGCGTTGTCAGTTCGGCTTCGGTAGCCCTGACAAGTCGCCAGAGGACCAAATCCCGATGCCGGCGCCTAGTGGAAAAGCTCCACTGTGGCCGCCCGCGAGTCAAACAAACCGTGTCGGCGCTTAACAACACGACAGGCAGGCGCTAAGGACATACGTCGAGTAGGGTCTTCTGGGGGGAAGCGTAGATGGTCGAGCGTCGGGCCGGCACGCAACGTAGGGGCCGCGCCGCACGCCTCTGTCTGCTGGCCCTCGCGACGACCGCGCTGTCTCCGCCGCTTTCGTCCTGGGCTCAGCAAGCGCCGACGCCGGCGCCTGCGGCCACGCCCGGTTCCAGCGCCGCCGAACTTAACCCTGGCTCCAGGGTCTCCCGCCCCCCTCCCCGCCGTCCAGGCGGGGCCTTCACGCCGGAGCCGCCCGGCCCTTGCCCGCTGGAAAACTCGGATGTCCAGGTTTCGCTGAACACCGTCACCTTCAACGGTGCGACGGCGGTCAGCGCCGAGACCCTCGGCGCCGCCTACAGCGAGTTCCTCGGCAAGCCGCAGCCGGTTTCGGTGATCTGCGCGATCCGCGACCGGGCGGCGCAGATCGTGTTCAACGCCGGCGTCCTGGCGCGGGTGGAAATCCCCGAGCAGCGTATCGCCGGCGGCGCCCTGGTGCTGGACGTGATCGAGGCCCACGTCGTCAACGTCCGGGTTCGCGGCGATGTCGGACCGGCGCAGGACGCGATCGAGCGCTATGCCGAAAAGCTGCGGGGCATGAAGCCGTTCGACATGGCCAAGGCCCAACGCTACCTGCTGCTGGCCTCTGATGTCCCGGGCATGCGGGTCCGCGCGGCCGTCCGGCCTTCAACCAGCGCCGAGCGCGGCGCGGTCGACATCGACCTGACCGTGACCAAGGAGGGACCCGACGTTTTCGTCAACGTCCAGAACACCGGCTCACGCCAGGTCGGCCGCTGGGGCGGTCTGGTCCGTGGCGAGGTCGCCAGCCTCACCAGCTACGGCGAAAGCACGGCGCTGACGGCGTTCCACACGCTCGATTCCAACGAGCAGTGGCTCGTCCAGCTGGCCAGCACGGCGCGGTTCGGGTCCGAAGGCGTTATTGGCCGCGGGTCTCTGGTCTATGGACAGAGCCGGCCGGGCGCTAACCTGAAGGCGCTGGATCTGACCAGCAAGTCGCTGGTGGCGAACCTTGAGGCCGCCTACCCGATCATCCGGTCGCGGAACCGCAATCTCAACGTCGCCGGCGGCGTCGACGTGATCGACCAGAAGACCGACGCTGGCGGGCTGGGTCAGCTCAGCCACGACAAGCTGCGGATCGTCTATGCCCGCGCGGACGGCGATTACCGCACCGAGGCGGCCGGCCGACCGATCCTGCTCAGCGGCGCTCTGACGACGCGCAAGGGCGTCTCGGTCCTGGGCGGCAGCGAGGCCCGGGACGTCGGGCTGACGCGCGCAGCCGCCAAGCCGGAGGCGTGGGTGCTCAAGGCGCAGGGTAGCGTCGATGTCGCCGTCACGGACCGCCTGACGGCGATGGTGCGTTCGCAGGCGCAGTATTCCGGCAGCCAGCTCCTGCCCTACGAACAGATTTCCCTGGGCGGCCTGACCGTGGGCCGTGGCTACGACCCGGCGGCGCTGTTGGGCGACAAGGGTTACTCCGGCGCGTTCGAGCTGCGCTATGGCCCCCTGCAGCTACATCCCAGGGTGGTCGCCGCACCGTATGGCTTTGTTGATGCTGGACGGGTCTACAACAACGGCAGCGCCGCCTCGGGCCTGGCCAGCGGCCGAACGCTGAAGTCGGTGGGCGCGGGCGTGATCTTCCGGCTTTTCAACCGGGCCAATCTGGAAGTCACCTATGCGCACCCGCTCGATGCGACGCGAACCGGCGGTAAGCGGCCGGGCGACCGGGTGTTGATCCAGCTGACAGCCAGCCTTCTTTGATGTGGCAAGGGGAGTAGTCCGATGCCGCCAGCGTCCAGCGTACCCGAGGTGATCGAGAGCCGTCGCCGGCTGTTGCTGGCGCGCACCGCGCTGTGCGGCGTTCTGAGCGGCGTGGGCGCCTTTGTGGCGGGCGGCGCGCTGGCGCTGCCGGTGAGCGTCTTTACCGAAGTGTCCGCCGGCGGGGGCAACCCGGTCATCACCGATACCGCCGGACGCACCGACGTTCAGCTCAACGCGACGCGCACGGTCATCTCCTGGAGCAGCTTCAATGTGAAGCCCGACGAGACGGTCGGCTTCAATTTCGCCTCTCGCAACGCCATCGTGCTGAACAAGATCGTTGGCCTGCAGCCCTCCAAGATCGAGGGTACCATTGAGGGCAAGGTCGGCTCGGCCTTTGGCGGCAATGTCTGGTTCGTCTCTCAGAACAGCATCATCATCGGGCGCGGCGCGCGCATCGACGCGGGCGGCCTGCTGTTCGCCATCGGCACCGCCGACACCCAGGGCTTCCTCGATCCGGCCAACACCCTGTTCAAGTTTGACGGCGGCGACGCGCTGCCGGGGTCGCGGCTGTGGGTGCTGGCCAATGCTCAGGTCGTGGGCCATGGCGGTCTCGTGGCCTTCACAGGCCCCACGATCGTCACCCGGGCGAATGCCCTGATCACGTCCGAGGGCAACGACGTGCTGTACGGCTCGGCGACGTCGTACTCGATCCGCCTGGCCCCCGGGACGGGCGGTGACTTCGACCTCGTCGACTTCGTGGTGCCCAACATCGCCGGCGGCTCGGAAGGCCGGATCGCGGCCGACCTGGCGGCGGAGTCCAGAGGCAATTCCATCTTTGTCGCAGCGGTCTCGAAGTCCGCGATCGGCAGCGCTGTCATCAACCTCGAAGGCATGGTCACTGCGACAGCCGCCAGGGCGGACGGCGGCGACATCGTGCTGTCCGGCGGGGGCGGCATCATCGGCCGCGCGCCCGGCTCGTCGCTGGCGGGCGCCGCGCCGACGGATGTCTTCCTCAACCGAGGTCTGGCGACGCGAGACCTCAGTATCCGCAACGTGGGCCGGGTCTTCCCGCGTCCGTGGGTGCGTCCGCCGGAAGAATTCAAAGATCCGACGACGCTCGATCAAGACGCCAATCCCATTGACGACAGCAGCAATGGCTTCGGGAATGGTAACGGCTTCGGGAATGGTAACGGGTTCGGCAACGGCGGCGGCAACGGCAGTTTCGCCGTGGCTGAGGCCGACCTGATCTCGGCGCTCTTCGACCCTACCGCCACCTCGACAATCAGCGCGGGCCGGGATGCCAAGATTCAGGCGACCGCCAGCATCGAACTGGGTCGGATTGTCGCCGCGCGCGATATCGCCGTCGCCGGACCCGACATCAAGGCGAACAGCCTGATCGCGACCAGCAATCTGAACGTCAGCTCGACAGCGGGCGCCATCAATGTCGCCGGGATCGGCGTCGGTCGCGACGGCGTGGTCGCCGGGAAGACCGACGTCACCATCGACGCCATCACCGCGCCTCAGAAACTCACCGTAACCTCCGGCGGCAGCATCACGGTCGGCGACGGGGCCTCGAGCGTCGCGGGCGTCATCAGCCTGACCGCCACGGGGGCCGTCACGCTGAACCTGGCCTCGGCCAAAATCGATAGCGTCACCGCCGGCACGATCGCCAACCTCAGGGGCGGCGCGCTCGATATTGGAACGGTTACGGCGCCTCGGTTCTTCGCCCAGGCCTCCAGCCTCAAGATCGGCACGGCCAGCTCGACCGGCGACATCTACGCCATCGCCACCAGCGGTGACGCCATCGTCGGCAACGCCACGTCGGGCGACGACATCTTCATCATTGCGACCCACGGGACAGCGTCGCTGACCAACGGCACGCTGACGGGCTCAGGTGCGGACGTGGTCGGCAACAGCTTCCCCGGCAACCCCGATGTCGCCGGCAATGGTCGGGTCGTGGTGGTGCAGTCGACCGACCTGGATGCCAAGCTGGGCCTGGGAACGGGAGGCGTGACCGGCGCTACAGCCGTGCAGGTGCTGGCCGGCCGCGACGCGATTGTCGATGTGCTCAGGCCGACGCCTGGGACCTTCAAGGTCACGGCCCTTCGCGACGCCACGCTGCGCGCGCCCTCGGTGACCCTCGACGCGGTCACCTCAGGCCGTGACCTCTCGCTCGGCAGCACGACGGGGGACTTCACCCTGCTGACCAGCCTGACCGCCACCCGGAACATCTCGGTAAGCGCCGCCGGGGTCCTGCGGGTCGGCGACGTCAAGGCCGATGCGGGCTCGGTCTCCCTGACCGGCGCCACGGTCTCCGCGGGCGCGGTCTCGGCCAGCG
>JANPKX010000591.1:0-1927 GCA_031426235.1 Alphaproteobacteria bacterium
GCTTCGAGGCGATGATGCCAGCCGCGAAGTCGGCGTCGATGCGTGCGAACCCCTCGTCCAGTTCCCTCTCCGTCAGGTGCTCGAAGACCGACACGGCGCGCAGCTTCAACTGAGCGACCGCGCCGGGCAGGTCACGCTCGAATGGGATTTCCATCTGCACCGAGGCGACGGTCCGGAAGCCGGCGGCCTCGAACAGCGCGCACGTCTCGTCCGCCGTAGGGAACATGGCGCGCTCAACATCCCAGCTGCGGGGGAAATAGCTGCGCCACCAGTGGTCGGGGATCCGGTCCTTGAACGTGCTCCGCAGGATCAATCGCCCATCGCGCCTCAGCACCCGGAGGATTTCCTGCGCCGCCGCCGGCTTGTCAGCCACGTGGTGGTACGAAAGGAACATCAGCACGAAGTCCGCCGTCGCATCGGGTAGCGGGATCGCCTCGGCACGTCCGGCGAGATAGCTGACGCGATCATGACGGGAACTGGTCTCTGCGGCGTTGCGCATGCCGTCCGCGGGCTCGACGCCGTGGATCGGTCCCCCGAACGTCTCGGCTAGGCCCGGGGTGAACCGCCCCGTGCCCGACCCCAGGTCGACGCCAACCAGCGGCCGGCGAACCGGAAGGTGCTCCGCGAAAATCGCCATGTAGCGCTGGATCGCATCGGCCGGCAGGGCGCGGCCCTGAGCGTAGTTTTGATGCTGGACGCGGTCGTAGTCGACCGGCGCGAGACGCTGCGGGATGTCGCTCTTTTCCATGGACAGCTCGTGCCGGAATTGCGGTTCGACGGAAATCGACTTATTCGAGCGGCAATGTTCGAAAAACTCACATCCGGCGCGTTGCCCTCCCTAAACGCGCTCCGGGCTTTCGAAGCGATGGCGCGGACCGGACGTGTGACCCTCGCCGCCGAAGAGCTTCACGTGACCCATTCGGCAGTCAGCCGGCAAGTCAAAGCTCTGGAGCGCGCCTTGGGCGCCCGGCTGTTTACCGGGCCGAAAAACCGACTGGAACTCACCGCCGCCGGGCGCGACCTGCTGCCGCCGCTGACCCAGGCCTTTGACCAGATCGCCGGCGCGGTGCGGCGCGCCCGCACCGAAGGCGAGGACCTGCACATCGCGGTCAATGCTTCGATCTCCGTGAAATGGTTGATCCCGCGCCTGGCCGGATTCCAGGCGGCGCATCCGCAAATCCGACTGCAGCTGTCGGAGCTGGCCGCCCATGCGACCGCGCATCGGGGCGCCCAGGCGGTGGTGCGAATTGTGCCCTCGCGGCGCCTGGACGACCCGCAATGCACGCCGTTCATCCGAAATGCCTTGGGCGTGGTTGTCGCCGCGGATCTGGCAGATCGTGATCCCTTGAGCCTGCCTCGCCTGGCCGCCGCCACTCACCCCGAAGCCTGGGCGATCTTCGCCGAACTGGCCGGCGTCGAGCTTCTACCGGCGACGGATCGGCCGTTTGCCCACGTACATTTCGCGATGGACGCCGCGCTCGCCGGCCTGGGCGCAGCGGTGGTCTCCTGGCCGCTGTGCTTTCGCGAGATCGCGGCGGGAACTCTCATTGCGCCGCTGGGCTTCCGTCGATCCGAAAGCGCCCTCGCCCTGCTGACGGCGCCCAGCGCCGAGAGTCGGGCCCTGGACCAGTTCCGGGCGTGGCTGGTCAGCGAGGGGGCGCAGACGCCAGAGCCGCCGATCGCCCCTTGAACCCGGTTGCGACCAAAAACACCTCGGAGGAGTCCTGGCGACTGGCCTTCGGTTTCATGTTGCGCACGTCGGTGAAGTGACGCTTGAGGCCAGCGATCAGTTGGTCGGTGCCGCCGCCCTGGAACGCCTTGGCCACGAAGACGCCGCCGGGTTTCAGGACGCTGATCGCGAAGTCGATCGCCGCCTCGATCAGGCCCACGATCCGCAGGTGATCGGTCTCGCGGTGGCCGACGGTGT
>JANPKX010000592.1:0-1674 GCA_031426235.1 Alphaproteobacteria bacterium
ACGATGTCTCCTCGATGATCTCGGCGGTCCACGCCGCCGCCCCCTGCCCCGTGCCGGTCAAGGAACAGATGATCGCCTGGTGGGGGCCGGTGATCTACGAGTACTACGCCGGAACCGAGGGCAACGGCTTCTGCTACATCACGGCGGCCGAATGGCTGGCGCACAAGGGCTCGGTCGGCCGCGCTGTGATGGGCGAGCTGCGCATCTGCGACGAGGATGGCGAGCCCCTGCCGCCGCGCGCCGAGGGCGCCGTCTGCTTCGCCAACGGCCCGCCGCTGAGCTACCTCAATGCCCCCGAGAAGGTCCGCGAAGGCACCAACAAGTATGGCTGGACCACCCTGGGCGACGTCGGCTGGATGGATGAAGAGGGCTTCCTCTACCTCACCGACCGCAAGAGCTTCATGATCATTTCGGGCGGGGTGAACATCTATCCGCAGGAGATCGAGAACCTGCTGATCGGCCACCCCAAGGTCGCCGACGCCGCAGTGGTCGGCGGCCCCCACGAGGAGATGGGCGAGCAGGTCGTGGCCGTGATCCAGCCCATGGAAGGCGTCGAGCCCGACGACGCGCTGCGCGCCGAGCTGATGGCCTATGCCCGCGCCAACCTCAGCCACGTGAAGGCGCCGCGCGTGCTCGACTTCATGGCCGAGCTGCCCCGCCACCCGACGGGGAAACTCTACAAGCGCCTGATCCGCGACGCCTACTGGGGCAAGGAAGGCTCGAAGATCGTCTGATCGCCGTGGTTCGACGCGTCAACGCTCGACGATGGTCCGCTGCATCGGCGCCAGCTTGGCCAGGAAGAGGTTCTGGTCCCGGAAGTTGATCTTCTCGCGGTCCATCGCCGCCTGCAGATGCTCCACCAGCGCGTTGAAGTCCGCATTCTGCAGGCCAAGATCCTTGTGAGCGGCGGCCATGTCGCGGCCCGAATAGGCGCAGCCGCCGTTCAGGATGTAGCAGAACTGTTCCTTCAAGGTCCGGCGCAGCCTGACCATGTCGTGCGCTTGGAACACGTCCTTGATCCGCGGGTCGGCGAGGCTGCGATCGACCAGGTCATCTACGATCCGGCTCACGCCAGCCTGGCCGTGGAAGGTTCGCCACATGGCCTCACCCGCGAACGGCCGGGCGCCCGCGTGGGAGTCCGATTGAGCGTACGGGGTCACCGCCTCCTCATCGGGATGAGTCGTGGAGGGGTTCTCGGGAGCCGCGCCGGCGAGGGCAGCCGCGAACAGAAGCGCTGGAATCATTCAGAAGCCTGCCTGAAGCGAGAGATAGAGGCCGCGCTGGCCCTTGAAGGTCGCAATGGTTCCGAGGTCGGCGTAGGCCGCCGTCACCGACAGGTGCTTGTTGATCGCATAGGCCGCGAACACGTCGAACCAGTCGCTCTCCTTCAGCCCCAGGTTGTTCGACTTGGTGCGGTACTCGGCGCCGACAAGCAGGCGCTTCGACAGCAGTAGACCCGCCGAGCCTTCGAGCTGGAGGGTGTAGTCGTCCCGGCCGGCGGGTCCGCCGAAGCCGAGCAGGCCAGTCTGGTTGGCCTTGGTCGCCCGCACCGTCCCGTTTATCACCAAGCTCTGCGCGAGCAGCACCTTGGTGGCGGCAAGGTAGTAATCCACGCCGTCGTCGTCTTGGCCGCCGAGGGCAGCGATCACGCCAGCCTTGCCGGCCTTCTTGTAC
>JANPKX010000593.1:0-5613 GCA_031426235.1 Alphaproteobacteria bacterium
AAAGACAAGGCGTTCTTCTTCCTGACGTATGACGGCCAGCGCACGAACTTCCTTCAGGTGCTGGGCGCCGTGGATGGTTTCCTGGCCAAGAGCCGGGCTCATTTCGAAAGCCATGCGATCCCCTTGCAGGACATTGTCGACGCTCGCGTAGCCGACGACATGCTGCCCTTCGCGTTTCAGATCGTCTCAGTGGCCCATCACTCCCGCGGTGCGCTGCAGGGCGCCAAGGCGGGCCTGTCCGGGCCTCCCGGCGCCGTGGGATCGCCGGACTACGATGCCTTGCAGGCGCTGGTGAAGGACGCCCAGGCCGCATTGAAGGCCCTGACGCCGGATGAGGTCAACGCGCTGGAGGGCCAGGACATGGTCTTCCAGATCGGCGAACGGAAGCTGCCCTTCACCGTGGAAGGCTTCCTGCAGTCGTTCTCCATGCCGAACCTCCATTTCCACGCCGCCACCGCCTACGGCATCCTGCGCGCCCGCGGCGTACCGCTGGGCAAGCGCGACTACCTGGGCGCGATGCGGCTGAAGGTCTGAGGGCGCAGGGGGCGGGCCCCCTCCACCCCGCTGCGCGGGGTCCCCCTCTCCGCCGAGCGGGGAGGGCCAGCAGCGTCATGACCCTGGTCCTCCCCACAATTTGGGGAGGGGGACCGCCGTAGACGGTGGAGGGGCTGCGCCACCGCCGCATTGCCAACATCGCCCTTCTCATTAAACTCGCCGTCAATAAGAGGGCGGGAGACGAGCTTGACGGATTCGGTGAGCGTGGCGTCCGGCGCCCAGGGCGTCGATTTCAAGCCGTCCGTCGTCCAGAAGATCTTCTACGCCCTCGGTCAGGCCGCTCAGACGGCGGGCTTCGACACCGCTCTGGGCTTCGTCTTCTTTTACTACACCGCCGTGCTGGGCCTGTCGGGCGCCCTGGTCGGAGCCGCGCTCGCCGTCGGGCTCGCGTTCGATGCCCTGGTCGATCCGCTGATCGGCTCGTACTCGGATAACCTCAAGTCCCGATGGGGGCGGCGGCTGCCCTTGATGATCCTGTCCATCCCGCTGGTGGTGGTCTCCATCGGCCTGTTGTTCTCGCCGCCAGCCGGTCTCAGCCCGACGCTGCTGTTCGTGTGGCTCGCCGCGACGTCGGTGGCGGGGCGCAGCTTCATCTCCCTATTCAACGTGCCCTACATCGCCCTGGGCGCCGAGATGGCCAGCGACTACGCCGAGCGGACCAGCATCGTGGTCTACCGCTCCGTGGTCGGCATCCTGTCGGCGGTAGTGGTGACGCGGGTCGGGTTCTCGGTCTTCTTCGCCGATGGCGGCTTGCAGCGGGCCGACGGCTATCCGGCGTTTGGCTGGTCGGTCGCCGCGTTCCTGGGCGTAACCATGACCCTGTGCTGCCTCGGCATCGCCCGCTATGCGTCCCGCCTGCCTCAGCCCCCCGTCGTGGCCGGCTCGCTGGTCCGTCGCTTGCCGGGCGAGATGGCCGAGATCTTCGCCAACCGCTCGTTCCGGCTGCTGTTCCTCTCGGCGGTGATCACCTATGTGGCCCAGGGGCTGAACGCGACCCTGAACAACCACGCCTTCGTCTTCGTCTGGCAACTGCGCAGCGAGACCATCCAGTACATCGGCTATGCCTTCCTGGCCGGCATCCTGTTCGGCGTCGGCGTCGCGCCCGCCTGCCAGCGCGTGATGGAGAAGAAGACCGTCGTGCTGATCGGCCTGTCGCTATTGATCGGCAACTGGCTGGTGGTGCAGGGGCTGTGGCTGATCGGGGTGTACACGCCGCTGGGCGATGCGGCCCTGCTGCCGATGCAGATCAACTCGGGCGTCGCCGGAATCGGCATTGGCCTGGCCGCGGTGGGCTACCCCTCGATGATGGCCGACGCGGCCGACGAGCACGAGCACCTGTTCGGGCGGCGGCGAGAGGGGCTCTATTTCGCCGGCCTGGCGTTCGCCAACAAGGCGGCCACGGGGCTGGGCGTCATGCTCGCAGGCCTAGCGTTGGACATCATCCGGTTCCCCAAGGACATCGGCCAGCAGGTGGGCGCGGTCCTGCCGCATGAGGTCCAGGTGCGGCTGGTGCTGATCTGGGGTCCCATCGCCGCCGTCGTGGCGGTGATCTCGATGGTGATCTTCTCGTTCTACGCTATCAGCCGCAAACGCCACGCTGAGATCGCCGCAGCGCTGCGACTGCAGCGGGCGGCCTTTGGCGGAGCTCATGGCGGAGCAGCCCCAGGGTAGCTCGGCAGCTCGTCGTCGATGGGCCACCAGGCCGCGGCGGACGCGGTCTGCGCGTGCAGGCCCACGCTCAGCCCTTCCGCATCATCCAGGCTGCCGGCACGCAGGCGCAGAACCTCCGGCGTCCCGTCGCGCTGGCTGAAGATCGGGCTGCCGCACCGGCCGCAGAAGACCCGCCGCTTGCCCGGCGAGGCCCGGTAGTCCCGAAGTGCGTCCGCGCCGCCGATCAGCCGGAAGTCGGCTGCGGCCACGGGGATGTTGGCGCCGAACGGGCCGCCCTGCGCCTTGCGGCACTGGCGGCAATGGCAGAGCTGGATCGGCGCCATCGGGCCGTCGACCTCATAGCGCACCGCGCCGCAAAGGCATCCGCCCGACCGCGCCATTTCCTGGCTAGACCAGACCCTTGCCGGCATCGTCGATGATGGTGCCCAGGTCGCGGGTCTCATCGGCCATGATCATCTCGTTATGCGCCTTGCCGGACGGGATCATCGGGAAGCAGTTCTCTTCCTTGGTGACCCGGCAGTCGAAGATCACCGGCCGCTTCACGGCGATCATCTCCAGGATCTTGTCGTCCAGTTCGTCGGGCGTCGTGGCGCGGATGCCGACGCCGCCATAGGCCTCGGCGAGCTTCACGAAGTCGGGCAGGCTCGACGAATAGGTGTGGGAATAGCGCTCGCCGTGCAGCAGTTGCTGCCACTGGCGGACCATGCCCATCCACTCGTTGTTCAGGATGAAAATCTTGATCGGCAGCTCGTACTGGATGGCCGTCGAGATCTCCTGCATGGTCATCTGCACGCTGGCGTCGCCGCCGATGTCGATGACCAGGCTGTCCGGGTGCGCCATCTGCACGCCCACCGCGGCGGGCAGGCCGTAGCCCATGGTCCCCAGGCCGCCCGAGGTCATCCAGCGGTTCGGCTCCTCGAAGCGATAGAACTGGGCGGCCCACATCTGGTGCTGGCCGACCTCGGTGGTGATGTAGGTGTCGAGGTCCTTGGTCAGTTCGTAAAGGCGCTGGACGGCGTACTGTGGCTTGATCAGCTTGGCGTCGGGGCGATAGCCGAAGCTGTCGCGGGCGCGCCAGGCGTCGATCTGCGTCCACCAGGCGGCCATCGCGGCCTTGTCCATGCTGAGGTTGCGCGACTTCCAGGCCGCGATCATGTCGGCCAGCACATTGCCGGCGTCGCCGACGATCCCGATGTCTGCGCGCACGTTCTTGCCGATCGACGACGCGTCGATATCGATGTGGATCTTCTTCGAGGTTGGCGCGAAGGCGTCAAGACGGCCGGTCACCCGGTCATCGAAGCGCGAGCCGACGGCGACCATGACGTCGCAGTCGTGCATGGCGTTGTTGGACTCAAAGCTGCCGTGCATGCCGACCATCCCCAGCCACTGGGGACTGGAGGCCGGGAACGCCCCAAGGCCCAACAGGGACGAGGTGACCGGCGCGCCGGTCAGGGCGGCGAACTCGCGCAGCAGCGCCGAGGCCTGCGGTCCGGCGTTGATCACGCCGCCGCCGGTGTAGAGCACCGGCCGCTTCGCGCCCGCGATCATGGCCACGGCCTCGGCGATCTTGCCGGCGTCGCCCTTCACCCGCGGCGCATAGTTGTGGATCGACTTGACCTCGCCCGGCGCCTGATAGGCGGCCTTGGCGAACTGCACGTCCTTGGGAATGTCGATGACCACGGGCCCGGGGCGACCGGACGTCGCGATGTGGAACGCCTCATGGATGATCCGCGGCAATTCCTCGACCGACTTCACCAGATAGTTGTGCTTGGTGCAGGGCCGCGTGATGCCGATGGTGTCGCATTCCTGGAAGGCGTCGGTGCCGATCAGGTGGGTGGCGACCTGGCCGGTGATCACGATGAGCGGAATGGAGTCCATCAGGGCGTCGACGATGCCGGTGACCGCATTGGTGGCGCCAGGGCCCGAGGTGACCAGCACCACGCCCGGCTTGCCGGTGGAGCGGGCATAGCCCTCCGCCGCATGAGTCGCGCCCTGCTCGTGACGGACCAGCACATGGGTCAGTCGGGTCTCGGCATATAGCGCGTCATAGATCGGCAGCACCGCCCCGCCCGGATAGCCGAACAGGGTGTCGACACCGTTGTCGATCAGCGCGCGCACGACCATCTCGGCGCCGGAGCTGATATCCTGCTGGGCTTCCATGGGCTGGTGGGCGGTCCTGGGTCGGGCCTGATTTTGATCGGGACGATTGGGCATTAAAAAAGGCCCGCGGGGGGCCTGGGACGAGCGACCGGTCGGTCCTGACGATACGTCAGTCCGTTACGGCCGCCCAGAAAGTACGAGAATGCGAAGCACGAGATATCCCCGGAAATTGCGGAAACGCGTGTCGCATGCCCGCGTCAGTCCGTCAAGGCGGGGTAGAGCGCAACAAACTGCCTCCAGTGTGCATCGGCGCCGAGATCGTCGAGGCGCGGCCAATCGGTCATCTGGCCGCGCATCCAGGTCATCTGGCGCTTGGCGTACCGGCGGGTCTCCTGCCGGGCGGCGGCGAGGGCGGCTTCCAGGTCCATGTCGCCGCGCAGGTGGCTGATGATCTCGCGCACACCCACGGCCTTCATGACCGGCAGCGATGGATCGAGGCCCCGGGACATCAGCCGCGAGACCTCGTCGAGAGCGCCGTGTGCGAACATGGCGCCGAGCCGGGCGTCGCACCTGGCGTACAGCGCCTCCCGCGGCGGCGATAGCGCAACGGCCCGCCAGCTGCCGGCCGGCAGGGCGCCCTGAGTGCTCAGCTGGTGATCCGTGAGCGATCGGCCGGTCGCGGCATGGACGTTCCAGGCCCGGGTCAGCCGCTGGCGGTCGCCCGGCGCGATGCGTTCGACGGCGGCCGGATCGACGGCGGCCAGCCGCGCCCGGAAGGCCGCTTCGCCCAGGGCGTCATAGTCCTCAGCGGTCCGTTGGCGGACCGTCTCGGGGATCTGCGGAACGTCCGCCAGACCCTGGGTCAGGGCGTGGAAATAGAGGCCCGTACCCCCCACGACGATGACGTCCCGCCCGCGCGCGCCGATGTCGGCGATCACGGCGCCCGCCGCCCGCTGCCAGCGTCCGACCGACCAGCCGTCGGCGCCGTCCACGGTTCCGAACAGGTGGTGCGGCGCCTGGGTCTCGTCCTCCGGCGACGGCCGTGCGGTGAGCACGCGCAGATCGGCATAGAGCTGCAGGGCGTCGGCGTTCACGATCTCGCCGCCGACCGCCTGCGCCAGCCGCAGCGCCAGCGCCGACTTCCCGCTTGCCGTAGGTCCGGCGATCAGCCAGATGCGGCCGGTCATGCAGATCGTCCTCACCCTCGTCGGCGTCGACGGCGCCCAAACCGCGGCGGCGATAGCGCAACGGCCCGCCAGCTGCCGGCCGGCAGGGCGCCCTGAGTGC
>JANPKX010000594.1:0-3225 GCA_031426235.1 Alphaproteobacteria bacterium
CGCCAGGCCGCGTTCAAGGGCCTGCGCGAAGACAAGCCCGCCAGCCAGGTCGAGGCCGAGACTCCCGCCCCCGCTGAAACCCCGCTCAGCCAACCGACGCCAGGGCCGAGGGGCTCGGTGACGGCGCGCCCCAGCAACGGCGCCGTTGTCACCGGCGTGACTCTCTCGCACCCCGAGAAGGCGCTCTGGCCCGACGGACAGGACGGCAAGCCGGTGACCAAGCTCGACCTGGCGCGCTACTACGAGGCTGTTGGCGACTGGATGATCGGCCACCTCAAGGGCCGGCCCTGCTCGATGATCCGCATGCCAGATGGGATCGAGGGCGAGCAGCGGTTCTTCCAGCGGCATGCCGCCAAGGGCCAGTCGGCGCTGATCACCGAGGTCGAGGTAAGTGGCGACCGCAAGCCCTATGTCCGCTTCGACACCGTTCCGGCCCTGGTGGCCGCCGCCCAGGTTGGCGGCGTCGAGCTCCACCCTTGGAACTGCGAGCCCTTCCACCCCGACCAGCCCGGCCGGCTGGTGTTTGACCTGGACCCCGCGCCGGATGTCGCCTTCGGCCAGGTCATCAAGGCAGCCCAGGAGGTGCGCGCACGTCTTGAGGCGCTGGGCCTGGTCGCCTTCTGCAAGACCACCGGCGGCAAGGGCCTGCATGTCGTGACGCCGATCCGCGCCGACGGCGCCGACTGGCCCACGGCCAAGACCTTTGCCCGCGATGTCTGCCGCGCGATGGCGGCGGACGCCCCCGACCGCTTTCTGATCACCATGGCCAAGAAGGACCGGACCGGCCGCATCTTCCTGGACTATCTGCGCAACGACCGGATGGCGACGGCCGTAGCGCCCCTCTCGCCCCGCGGCCGCCCCGGCGCGCCGGTCTCCATGCCGCTGACCTGGGGCCAGGTGAAGACCGGCCTGGATCCCGCTCGCTTTAACATCCGCACGGCGCCCGGCCTCGTGCGCAAGCTCACCGCCTGGAGCGACTACGCGGAGGGCGAGCGGTCACTGCCGGACGCGGTCCGTAAGCTGGGCAAGGTATGACGACGACGGGGCACGATGGTGGACGCGGCTGGGATCGAACCAGCGACCCCCTCGATGTCAACGAGGTGCTCTCCCGCTGAGCTACGCATCCATCCGTCGGGAAGCGGGGATATAAAGAAGGCTCCCGGCCTTAGCAACCCGGCTTTCAGGCTGCGATCATACGTTCGACCTCGGTAACGATCTCGCGCAGGTGGATGGGCTTGGACAGCACCTTGGCCCCGGCCGGCGCCGCGTCTCCAGCGGCCAGAGCCACGGCGGCGAAGCCGGTGATGAACATGATCCGGAGGCCCGGGTGTTTCGCCGCGGCCTGGCGCGCCACCTCGATCCCGTCCAGTCCCGGCATCACGATGTCGGTCAGCAGCAGGTCCCAGGGCTCGTCCAGGAAGGTCACCGCCTCGTCGCCGTCGGCGCAGGCGGTCACCTCGTGACCGGCGCGCTCCAGCGCCCGGGCGAGGAAGCCTCTGAGGGAGTCATCGTCTTCGGCGAGGAGAATGCGGGACATGGGCTCTGAACTGACCTGAACGCCCACAATACCAAATCATGCGTAAAGGCGCGATGAAGGCGGTTTGACGCTTTCGGGGGCTCAGCGCTTTATGCACCCGATGAACGCGCTTCCGCCCCTCACCGACCCCAGCCCGGCGCCCGCCATCGTCGAGCCGTTCGAGCTGCGCCGGGCCGGGCCGGCTGGCGCGCCCCCCACACCTCTGGTGTTCGCCTCGCCGCACTCCGGTCGGATCTATCCCGACGAGATGATGGCCGCTGCCGCGCTCGACGCGGTCAGCATCCGCCGATCCGAGGACGCCTTCGTCGACGACCTGATCGCGCCGGCGGCCGATCATGGGGCGGCCGTGCTCACGGCGCGACTGGCGCGCGCCTACATCGACCTGAACCGCGAGCCGTTCGAGCTGGATCCCGGAATGTTCGCGGACGAGCTGCCCGCCTTCGCCCGCTCGCGCACGGCGCGTGTGGCGGCCGGGCTGGGGTCGATTGCCCGGGTGGTGTCCGAGGGCCAGGAGATCTACCGCCGCAAGCTCACCTTCGCCGAGGCCAGCCATCGCATCGAGACGGCGCACCGGCCCTATCACGAGATGCTGAGCGGCCTGTTGGCCGAAGCCCGCGCCACTCATGGTTTTGCGATCCTCGTCGACTGGCACTCGATGCCGGCGGCGGCGGCCCGGACGAGCGGGCGGGACCGCCCCAGCGACATTGTGCTGGGAGACCGGTTCGGCGTGGCCTGCGCGGGCGCCCTGACCACCCATCTGGAATCCGCCCTGAGCGACATGGGCTACAGGGTTACGCGCAACGCACCGTACGCCGGCGGCTACACGACCGAACACTATGGCAAGCCCCACCGCCAGACCCACGCCATCCAGGTCGAAATCAATCGTGCGCTCTATCTGGACGAAGCGACCTTGACGACGACAGCCGGATTCCAACGGCTGCGCGCTGACATCCTGTCTCTGACCAGGGCCCTGGCCGTCCATAGCTGGCCGGCGCTGCGGCCAAGCTGACGAAACCCACGCAATCCCTTACTGGGTAAGCTGTTGCGCGATTGCGACGCTGACCGAAAATCGTGGCTGATCACGTGTTTTTGGGCGGCGAAGATGCTCGACAAGGCCCATCTGCCTCGCCTCAGCCGTCCGTCGAGGCGGCGTCCAAGGTGAGGATTGAATCCAAGTGACTTCAGTACAGCGTCTTTATGCCAGCACGGCCTTGGCCGCGGCCCTGGCGATTACCCTGCCCGGCCTGGCCCAGGCCCAGACCGAGGATTCGGCCACGCCGCGCACGGTCGATGAGCTGGTCATCACGGCGCAGAAGCGGGAGCAGAACCTGCAGGACGTGCCGATCGTGGTGACCTCGGTCAACGCCACCCAGATCCGCGACGCCGGCGTGCGCGACATCAAGGATTTGACCATCCTGGCGCCTGGCCTCACGGTGACATCGACTTCCAGCTCGGCGGTCACCACCGCTCGCATCCGCGGCATCGGCACCGTCGGCGACAACGCCGGCCTGGAGTCGTCCGTCGGCATCGTGATCGACGGCGTCTATCGCCCCCGCAACGGCGTCGCCTTCAGCGACCTGGGCGAGACCGACCGCATCGAGATCTTGAAGGGCCCGCAGGGCACGCTGTTCGGCAAGAACACGACCGCCGGCGTGATCAATATCCTGACCAAGCGGCCGACCTTCAAC
>JANPKX010000595.1:0-3052 GCA_031426235.1 Alphaproteobacteria bacterium
CGAAAGCACCTTTGGCCTCTGGACCCAGGCCAGGTTCGGCTGGGGTCCCAAGGAGATCGGGCTGTGCTTCGCCTTTGTCGGCGTTACCGCCGCCTTCATGCAGACCTTCGTAACCGGGCCTTTGGCGGAGCGCTACGGGGCGGGGCGGATGCTGGCGGTGGGCATGGTCGTGATGCTGGTGGGCCAAGGCCTGCAACCTTTCTCCACCAGCCCGGCCATGGTGATCGCGCTGATGTGCCTGACCGCCGCCGGCTCGTCGGTCGCATGGCCCAATGTCAGCGCCCTCATCAGCGAGACGGCGCCTGAGGACCGCCAGGGCCAGATTCTGGGCCTCAACAACGCCATGGGCGCCCTGGCGCGGGTCATCGGACCGCTGTGCGCGGGCCTGGCCTTCGCCGGGGTCAGCATCGACGGGCCGTTCATCCTGGGCGCGGCCATCGTCGCCCCCTCGATCTGGTTGGCGGTCGTCGCCTCACGCCGGGCCGAGGCCTGGCGCAAGGCCCAGGCGAAGGCGTCGTGACGCACGAGCCGATGTCGCCGCAAGCCGAGCGGCGCGCGCTGATCGTGCTCCTCTCGGTGATCTACCTGATGATTGCGGGCTTTGGCCTGGTCATCCCGCTGCTGCCCTTCTTTGCTCAGGCCTATCAGGCCGAGGCCTGGCAGGTCGTCTTGCTGTTCTCGGCCTTCTCAGCGGGCCAGTTCATCGGCGAGCCCTTCTGGGGCAAGCTGTCCGACCGCATCGGACGGCGGCCTGTGTTGATTGTGACGATCACCATGGTGGGGGTGTCCTACGCTGCTCTGGCGTTCGCGCCGAACCTGATGGCGGCCTTTGCGCTGCGGTTTCTGAACGGGATTTTCGCCGGCAACATATCGACCCTCCAGGGCGCACTGGCCGACATCACCCCGCCGGAGAAGCGCGCTCAACGCATGGGGCTCATGGGGGCGGCGTTCAGCGCCGGGTTCACCACCGGCCCAGCGATCGGCGGGCTCCTGGCCCAGCCTTCGCGCGGGGCGCTGGGCTTTCAGCTCCCGTTGCTGGTCGCGGCCGGCTTCGCCCTGGCGTCGGCGATCGCCGTCGTTTTCCTGGTGCGCGAGCATCGCGCCGCCCCAAGCGCTGCGGCTCGCCCCGTCCGCGCCGCCCGGTTGCGCGAGGGCTTCGCCGATCCGGTCATCCGGCGCGTGGTGATGATCAGCTTCATCGTGGTGATCGGATTCGCTGGCATCGAGGCGACCTATGGCCTGTGGACTGAGGCCCGGTTCGGTTGGGGCCCGCGTGAGATCGGTATTGCGTTTATGGTCACGGGCCTAATGGGCGCGGTCTTCCAGGGCTGGCTGTGCGGACGCCTGGCCCGGATCTACGGCGAGGCGCGCACGCTCACAGCTGGCTTGGTGTTCATGCTCATAGGGCTTGTGGTGCAAGGCGCGGCCCCGACTTGGCAGGTGTCGGTGGTCGGGTTCGCCTTTGTATGTCTGGGCCAATCGATCTGCTTCCCCAACATTTCGGCCCTGATCAGCCGCGCGTCTCCGCCCGACCGTCAGGGCGAGATGCTCGGCCTGAATATGAGCGGCATGGCCCTGGCGCGGATCGTCGGGCCGGTGATGGCAGGGCAAATGTTCTCACTGGTCGCCGTCGGCGCGCCATTCGCCGTCTCGGCGCTCCTGATCCTGCCGGCGCTGTGGTTCGCGGCTCAATTGATCAGTCGCTCACCCCGCCTGGCTTGAGCATGTCTGGCGCCTGGAACGGCGTTGACCGATGTCGCGCGGCTTCGCGTACGGCGATGGGCCGGGGCCATCTCGCTGCCCGGTCCCCGGCACGGGACGTCTTCCCAAGCTGAAGGTCTTGTGTCAGCCTCGTTACATCCGGGCGGCTCGACCTGTCTGGCAGAGAACAAGAGTTGTTTGGGAGGTTACCATGCGTCGCGACTTCGCTCTGGGCGGGCGTGGCCGGCAAACTGTAGCGGAGCAGGCTGATCGGCCCGCGCGTTCCATCGCCTGCCTGGCGTTCGTCACCCTGCTCGGCGCCGCCTTCTGGGCCGGCGCGTTGTGGTTTGCCGCCAACATCTTCGACCGCTACGGCCAGAGCGGCATCTAGGTCACGGTCGGCTCGCGCGGCTGCGCGCCGTCCTTGTGGATGATCGAGAACTCGAGGCTCGAACCGGCCACGGCGTCGCATAGCGGCCAGAAGTCCTGCAGCACGCGCACCTCCGCGCCGGCTTGGGCCAGGGCAGCCAGCGCATCGACCACCACCTCGCAGCCGAGCGGCGTCACGGACGCGCGTGAAATCCAGTAGCCGGCTTCCGGCAATTCCGGCTCGAAGGTCTCCGTCGGCATCTCATAGATATGCAGCGCCGTCTCGCGCACCCGCGAAAGCCAGGCGGCCTCGAAGGCAACGACGCGTAGCGGCGCGGGGCCATGGCCCAGAAACCGTTCAGCGTCGGCCTGGGACGTTGCTGCGCTGCGCCCGAACGTGATCCGCGGGCAGTCGCGGGGCACCAGGAAGTTCACCAGGTGCGGCGCGTCGATCGCCCAGACCATAGCGCCCGGAACGCGGTAGTTTTGCCGCGGATCGAACCGGCCGATGCCGGCCGTCTCGCTGACGTGGAAGAGACGTGGCCGTTCCATCGCACCCCGACGTCAGGCTCGCCCGACGCTGGTGTAATGGAACCCGCGCGCACGCATGTCGGCCGGCTTGTAGATGTTGCGCAGGTCGACCAGGACGGGCTGGGTCATCAGCAGCTTGATCCGGTCCAGGTCGAGGGCTCGGAACTGGTCCCACTCCGTGATGATCACCAGGGCATCTGCGCCCGCCGCGACCGCGTAGGGGTCGTCCTTGAAGTCCACATCGCGCAACAGCTGGCGCGCCTCATGGCCCTCGGGGTCGAAGGCCTGAACCCGCGCGCCCTTGTCCTGCAGCGCGGGTATGATCGCCAGGGAGGGCGCATCGCGCATGTCGTCGGTGTTGGGCTTGAAGGTCAGGCCGAGGACCCCGACCGTCTTGCCCTTGAGGTCGCCGTCGAGCGCCTTGACCACCTTGCGCGCCATGGCGCGCTTG
>JANPKX010000596.1:0-1790 GCA_031426235.1 Alphaproteobacteria bacterium
CGCATGGGGGCACGCTCTACCTCGACGAGGCGGCCGATATGCCGCGCGAGACCCAGGGCCGGATTCTCAGGGTCCTGGTCGAGCAACGCTTCCGCCGGGTCGGCGGGGATGCGGACGTTCAGGTGGACGTGCGGGTGATCTCGTCCACGTCGAAGGACCTGCGCGAGGAGATCGTCGCGGGCCGGTTCCGGGAGGATCTGTTCCATCGGCTCAACGTCGTGCCGGTCAACGTGCCCGGGCTCTCCGAGCGTCGCGAGGACATTCCCGAGCTGATCGAGGACTTCATCGTGCGGATCTGCGAGGCCTCGGGCATGCCGCGACGGCGGCTGTCGGACGATGCCCTGGCGATGCTTCAGGTCCGTGCCTGGCCGGGAAACTTGCGGCAACTCAAGAACAACGTCGAGCGGATGCTGATCCTCGCCTCGGGAGCCTTGTCCGATCCGATCACCGCCGACATGCTCCCGCCCGAAGCTTCCGTGAACGATCAGAGCGCGACCATGGGCGCCGAACGGATCATCGCCCTGCCGCTTCGGGAGGCGCGGGAGGTGTTCGAGCGAGAGTATCTGAACGCCCAGATGCTGCGCTTCTCCGGTAACATCTCACGCACGGCGGCCTTCATCGGCATGGAGCGCTCGGCCCTGCACCGCAAACTGAAGTCGCTGGGACTCTCCGGCGCCCGGGGACTGGACATTGAAGAGGGTTGAGCCTTGAGCCGCGTCGCCTATGTCAACGGCCGCTTCGTCCCTAAGCGCAACGCGGTCGTCCACATCGAGGATCGCGGATACCAGTTCGCCGACGCCATCTATGAGGTCTGGGCGCTGTTCGATGGCCGTCTGGCGGATCCTGAGGGCCACTTCGCGCGCCTGGAACGCAGCCTGTCGGAACTGCGCATAGCGCTGCCGATGACCCGGGCCGCCCTGACCGCGGTCCTGAAGGAGACCGTGAGGCGCAACCGCGTGTCCGAGGGCCTCGTCTATCTGCAAATCAGCCGCGGCGTGGCCACCCGCGACCACGCCTTTCCTTCGCCGCCTGTAGCGCCCGCCGTGGTGATCACGGTCAGCCGCGTGGATCGTGAAACCAGTGAGGCGCGCGCTGCCCGCGGCGTTTCGGTGGTCACCACGCCGGAGAACCGCTGGGGCCGCTGCGATATCAAGACCGTCGGGCTGCTGCCCAACGCCCTGGCCAAGCAGAAGGCCCGGGAAGCCGGCGGGGTCGAAGCCTGGTTCGTCGACGACCTGGGGCTGGTGACGGAGGGCGCCTCGTCCAATGCCTGGATTGTCGACCAGGATGGACATCTGCGCACCCGCGATACCAACGCCAACATCCTGCGCGGGGTGACCCGCCTGTCGCTGCTGGACATCGCCCGCGACGCTGGCCTGGTCGTCGAGGAGCGGCCCTTCACGCCGCAGGAGGCCCTTGAGGCCCGCGAGGCCTTTATCACCGGCGCCGGAACACTGGTGCTGCCGGTGATCGCCGTCGACGGCAAGCCGGTGGGATCGGGCGCCCCCGGTCCGGTGGCGAAACGGCTGCGGGCGCTCTATATCGAGCGCGCGAAAGCGACAGCGATCTAAAAGTCGGCCACGCGATTGCAACCGCCGCGATTTGCGGCATAGCGTGAACCTGTGTGTGGGCGGACGGCCGCCCGATCCAAAATCAAAAGGCGGAAAGCCAATGAGCGAAAAAAAGCAGAATCTGCAGGACACCTTCCTCAACAGCGTGCGGAAGTCCAAGACGCCCCTCACGATCTTCCTGGTGAACGGCGTGAAATTGCAGGGCGTGGTGAGCTGGTT
>JANPKX010000597.1:0-2840 GCA_031426235.1 Alphaproteobacteria bacterium
CGTGATGCTATTCGAGGGCGCCCAGGCCGAACTCGTCGGGCAGCTAGGCCAGGGCCTGCCGCATATGTTCGTGATGATGAACGCAGCCCGCCTGCAGGTTGGGGTCCAGGGGGTGGCCATCGCCGAACGGGCCTTCCAGCAGGCGCTGGCCTTCAGCCAGGAGCGCAAGCAGGGCCGCACCGCTTGGGAGGCCGGCGGCGCCATCTATGGCCACCCGGACGTTCGCCGCACCTTGTTGCTGATGAAGGCGAAGATCGAGGCTGCGAGGGCCATCTGCCTTGCGACCGGCGTGCTGGCCGACATCGCCCGCCTGGCGCCCGACGAGGAAGAGCGCGCCGCGGCGCGGGCGCGCCAGGAGTTGCTGACGCCGATCGCCAAGGCCTGGGCGACCGACATCGGGGTCGAGGTGGCCTCCGAAGGGCTTCAACTGCACGGGGGCATGGGGTTCATCGAGGAAACCGGCGCGGCCCAGCACTACCGCGACGCCCGGATCGCCCCGATCTACGAGGGCACCAACGCCATCCAGGCGCTGGACCTGATCGGGCGCAAGTTGCGCGGTAACGGGGGGGCGACCATGCACGCTCTGTGCGCCGAGATGACGGCGACCGCCGCGGTGCTGAGCGCAGCACCGGAATTGGGCGAGGTCGGACGCAGGCTGGACATCGCGGTGGCCGCCCTGGCCCGCGCCACGGACGCCGTGCTGGCCGCCGAGGCGAACACCGCCCTGACCGCCGCGACCCCCTATCTCAAGCTCGCCGGCGACGTCGTGGGCGGCTGGATGCTGGGACGCCTCGCGCTCTCCGCCGCGGGATCGGATGACCCGTGGATGCTGGCGAAGGGGGCAATGGCCCGGCTCTACGCCAGCCAGGTGCTAACGCTCGCGCCGGGCCGCGCCGATGCGCTCAGCGACAGCGGCGCCGCCGACCTTGAAGCCACGCCGGCAGCAGCAATCTCTGGTTGAAGAACCACGTTCTCCGCCAGTTTACTTTTTCCGCGTAGCCTTGTCGCTGGAACGGGGAAACGTGGAATGTCCGGCGGACGCAGCGATCCGGTCGGTCCGCTGGCCATGGCGTCGGTGGTCGATCGCGACCTGACCACCTACCAGCTGACCCTGCACGGCATGAGGTTGCCGCTTGCGGGCCACGCCATCTTTAACGCGCTCGCCGCCGCCGGAATCTGGATGTTGGGTCATCCGATCATCGCGGCCGTCTCGTTCATCAGCGCGTTCGGCATCGACGTGGTCCAGCAGGCCCTGCTGAAGCGTTGGCTGACGGTTGGCGCGGATGCTGACGAGACGCAGGCCTATCGCAAGCTGGCGATGCTGTGCGTGGCGCGCGTCAGCGCCTACACCCTGCCGACCTTGCTGATGGCGCTGGGCGGCGGATCGGCCGAACTGGCCATGTACGCCTTGCAGGTCACCACGCTCATGTTGGTGGCGATGGGCGGCGGCGGCCTGTCACGCCACGTCTTCTACGCCCTGTCCGCGCCGCTCCTGTTGGAATTCGCCGTTCTGGCCCTCGTGCTGTTCACGCCGTTGCAGGCGGCCGCCATCCTCCTGTCTCTGGCCACACTCACCTTCCTGGCGGTGCTGTTGGCCGAAGGTCTTCGGCAGGCCTTGGATCGCTGGCACCTGGCCTATCAGGCCAACATGTCTCTGGTCGACGATCTGGCCGCCGCGCGGGACCAGGCGATCGACGATCGCACGGCGGCCGACGCCGCGCGCGAGGCGGCCCGTCGCGCCAACAGCGCCAAGTCGAACTTCCTGGCCACCATGAGCCACGAGATCCGCACCCCCATGAACGGCGTCCTGGGGATGGCGCAACTGCTCAAGCGCGACGCGGTCGACCCTGTTCAGGCCCAGCGCCTGGGCGTGCTCATCGACAGCGGCGAGTACTTGCTCTCCATCCTCAACGACATCCTCGACGTTTCCAAGATCGATGCGGGCAAGCTGGACCTCGTCAATGCGCCGGAGGACCTGCGTGGTTTGCTGGAGGGGCTGGTCGGATTTTGGGGTCCGCGGGCGGAGGAGAAGGGCCTGACGCTGGGGCTGGAGATCAGCGAGGCCATTCCCCCGCTGGTGCTGGTCGACGCCCGCCGGCTGCGTCAGGTCCTGTTCAACCTGGTCGGGAACGCGCTCAAATTCACCGAGCGTGGGACCGTGGCGCTCGCGTCAGAAGCGCGCCACATCGGCGACCAGCAGATCGAGGTTCGGCTGTCGGTGCGCGACACAGGCCCCGGGATCGCCGCCGAACACCTGGAGCGGCTGTTCGACCGGTTCTCCCAGGTTGAGGAGGCCGAAGTCCGGCGTTTCGGAGGGACCGGCCTAGGCCTGGCCATCGTCAAACAGCTGGTCGAGTTGATGGGCGGACGGGTCTGGGTCGAGAGCGCGCCGGGTGAGGGATCGACCTTCCATGTCGAGCTTCGGCTGGAGGTCGCGCACGGTCAGGCGGGCGAGCTTCCGTCACAGACCGCGCAGGCCGTCGAGGCGACCTTGCGGGTGCTGACGGTCGACGACAATGCGGTCAACCTGCTGGTGATCGAACAGCTCCTGACCAGCCTGGGCCATTCCGTCGCCACGGCGCCCGGGGGCGAGGCCGCGCTCGAGGCCCTCGCCGCCGAGCCCTTCGACCTCCTGCTCACCGACATCCAGATGCCGCAGGTCACCGGCTCCGAACTGCTGCGCCGGCTCCGCGCGTCCCCCGGACCGAACCGCGACATCCCGGCCATCGCCCTGACCGCCGATGTCACGTCAGGCGGCCGTCAGAAGTACCTGGACCTGGGATTCACCGACCACAGCGCCAAGCCCATCCAGCTCACGGACCTGCTGGGCGCCATGGCGC
>JANPKX010000598.1:0-4690 GCA_031426235.1 Alphaproteobacteria bacterium
GGCGCTAAGCGACCTGGCCGGCGGGAGTCCGGCCGACAACGCCGCGGCGCTGCGCCGGCTGCTGCAGGGCCAGACCGGGGCGTACCGCGACATCGTGCTGCTGAACGCCGCCGCGGCCTTTCTCGTGGGCGACAAGGTCGAGACCTTGCGAGAGGGCGTCGAGCTGGCGGGCCAGGTGATCGACGACGGCCGCGCGCAGCTGGCGCTGGACCGACTCATAGAGATCACCGGGTCATGAGCGACATTCTTGCCGCGATCGCCGCCTACAAGCGTGAGGAGGTCGCGGTCCGCAAGGCCGCGCGCCCCAGCTTCACGCCGGACGCCTCCCCGCCGCGTGGGTTCCGCGCCGCGCTGGAGCGCGCACATGCCCCTGGCCGACTGGCCCTGATCGCCGAGATCAAGAAGGCGTCACCCTCGAAGGGGCTGATCCGCGCCGACTTCGACCCACCGGCGCTGGCCCGCGCCTATGAGGCCGGCGGCGCGGCCTGCCTCTCAGTCCTGACCGATGGGCCGAGCTTCCAGGGCGACGACACCTTCGTCACCGCCGCGCGCGAGGCCACCGCCCTACCCTGCCTGCGCAAGGAATTTCTGGTCGACGCCTGGCAGGTCGCGGAAAGCCGGGCCCTGGGCGCCGACGCGATCCTTGTGATTTTGGCCATGGTGGACGACCGGACCGCCGCCGAACTGATGGCTGAGGCGCGCGCCCATGGGATGGATGCCCTGGTGGAGGTCCACGACGAGGCGGAGATGGCGCGCGCTGGCCTGCTGGGCGCGGATCTGGTGGGTGTCAACAACCGCGACCTGCGGACCTTCGTCACCGACCTGACCATCACCGAGCGCCTCGCCCGGAGCCGGCCGCCCGGCGCCCTGCTAGTGACCGAAAGCGGTATCTTCACCAGCGCCGAGGCCGCCAACCTGGAGCAGTCCGGCGCGGTTGCGATGCTGGTTGGTGAGAGCTTGATGCGCCAGACGGACGTCCAGGCGGCGACTCGCGCCCTGCTCGGCTGAGTCGACAGAAACGGACGTACGAGCCCGCGATTTCCCCTGCGATTTCAGAGAAGGTGTGGGTAACTTGACATTAACTCGGAACACCTAGAGAACAGACGAAGACGTTTCGGCTTTGTTCTTAGAGGTTGCGCCATGCTCACACGCAAGCAGCACGAATTGCTCATGTTCATTCACGAGCGTATCAAGGAATCCGGGGTCTCGCCGTCGTTCGACGAAATGAAGGACGCTCTAGACCTCGCCTCGAAGTCCGGGATTCACCGCCTGATCACGGCCCTGGAGGAGCGCGGCTTCCTGCGCCGCCTGCCGCATCGGGCCCGCGCACTCGAAGTTGTCAAACTGCCCCAGCAGGCGACAGCCGCCGCACCGCCCAAGGGCCGCGCCCCGTTCAAGCCGCAACTGGTGGATGGCGGTCCGGCCCTACCCGCGGCCGCCAACGACAGCCGAGACCTGCCCATCCTCGGGAAGATCGCGGCCGGCACGCCGATCGAAGCGATCCAGCAGGAGCGCGATCGGATCCCGGTGCCGGAGAGCATCCTGGGTGCCGGCGAGCACTTCGTTCTGGAGATTGCCGGTGACTCGATGATCAACGCGGGAATCCTGGATGGCGACTTCGTGGTGATCCGCCGAACCGATGCGGCCGCCTCCGGCGACATCGTCGTGGCCCTGGTCAATGGCGAAGAGGCCACCCTAAAGCGTCTCCGCAAGAAGGGCGCATCCATCGCCCTGGAGGCGGCAAACCCCGCTTACGAGACCCGCATCTTCGGCCCCGACCAGGTGGCTGTGCAGGGCAAGCTGGTAGGCCTGATCCGGCGTTACCACTAACCTGGACGATATCAGGGACGGCCCGCCCCAGGGCTGTCCACATCGGCCACCAGGATTTTGCCGGTCGGGCTTGCGGCCGCGGCGTCGTGGTCGGCGCTGGCCGCCGTCAGCATGAACAGCGTGCGCCCGTCCTCGCCGCCCAACATGCAGGCGTAGCAGGGCTGGCCGGTGTCGATCACTTCCAGCACTCCGCCGCCCTCCGCAACCCGGAAGCATTCTGGCGCGATGGGGTTGGCCACCCAGATCGCGCCTTCCGCATCGAGACAGATACCGTCCGGCACACGCGGGCCGAGGCTGGCCCAGATACGTCGGTTTGACAGGGCGCCGCCCGGCCCGATGTCAAACGCCGTGAGGCACGCGGCGAGGGTCTCGCCCAGGATCAGGGTCTTGCCGTCAGGGGTGATCACCGGGCCGTTTGGGAAGTGCAGCGGCTCGGCGGCGAGGTGAACCTCCCCGCTCGACGCGACGTAGGCCAGCTTGGCCGTCCCGTGGTCCGCGAGCACATCGGGCGTTCCGCGGGAGGCGATCTCGGCATCCAGATTGAAACCGAAGTTGCCAACATAGGCACCCCCAGCGGAATCAACCACCATGTCATTGCAATGGAACGTCGCGATCCCGCTGAGATCGGCGTGGAGCCGAATGACGCCGTCCGGCGTGCGGCGCAGCACCTGACGCTTGATCATCGATACGATCAGCATCGATCCATCCGGCATCCAGCCCAGGCCGGACGGCTGATCGTCGATCTCGAATTCGGTGCGAAGATCGCCTGCCAGGGACACCGACTTCACCGCGTGGGCGTAGAAATCGCTGAACCAGAGCCGCCCTTCGCGCCATCGCGGACCCTCACCGAAATAGATCCCGCCGGTGAGCTCGCGTGTCGTCCGCGCCATGGTGCGTTCCCCCTCTGGTCGCGTGCATGATCGTCGAGGTGGTCGGCGCTGTCATCCATCGCAGCTCCTCTCCACCACGCGGAGCGTAGAGGGGAGAGGCCAGGAGAGGGGCGGCGCAGGCGTGGAATCGATCACTCCGTTCCCAGCCACTGTCCGCGATTAGGGTGTTCGCCGCCGCAGGCATCGAGAATCATTCGGCAGACCCCATCTCGATTCTCCAGGACCGCTATGTTCCAGAACCGGATAACCCTGAAGCCGACCGTAGCGAGGTAGGCTGTCCGGCGCTCGTCGTAGGACACCTGCTCAGCGTGATGACCGCCGTCCAGTTCAACGATAAGCGAAGCTTCGGCGCAGAGAAAGTCTACGATGTACGGGCCTTTAGGGACCTGGCGTCGCCATTTCCATCCCCCGAGGCGGCATGAGCGGAGGCTGACCCACAGCCGTTTCTCCGCCGGTGTGGCCTCACGTCGCATCTGACGTGCTCGCACGAGCGGTCTCGGTTCCCTCAACGTCCTGAACGTGGCCATGAGGTGATGATGGCTGCTGGCTGAGCTTCACTGCAAGCCTGGAGGCCGCGTCGCCCCTCTCCCGGCCTCTCCCCTCTACGCTTCGCGTGGGGGAGAGGAGAATTGTTGCGGCAGCCACTCGGCCAGGATCGCGTTGACCTTGTCCGGGGCCTCCTGCTGGACCCAATGGGAGACGCCGGGCAGGCGGCGGATGGTCAGATCTGCGACGTGGGCGTCGGTGCCGTCCAGCAGCTCCACGCCCAGCGCCGCATCCTCCTCGCCCCAGACGATCAGGGTCGGAATCTCGATCTTCGGCCACGGGCCCCGCAGCTTACCTCCGATCCGGAAGGCGGCCCGGTACCAGTTGATCATGCCGGTCATCGCGCCCGGGCGCTGGGCGTCGCGCGCGTAGCGGTCCAGCACGTCGGGCGTGAAGTGGGTCTTGTCGATCGCCATGCCGTGGAAGGCGTTGCGGATCGCCTGGGCGCCATTGGCCGTCATGGCCCGTTCGGGCACGCCCGGTAACTGGAAGAAAACCATGTACCAGGACCTCTTCAGTTGCGCCCAGTTCCCCTTCGCAAGGCTGGCCGCCATCACGGCCGGGTGCGGCACGTTCATGATCACCAACCGCTCCAGCGGCCGGGGCGCGTTGGCGGCGAAGGTCCAGGCCAGGCCGGCGCCCCAGTCGTGGCCGATCAGGGTCACCCGCTTCGCGCCGCTGGCGTCGATCAGAGCGGCGACATCCTCCATGAGCCGGTCGATCACGTAGGCCTTCACCTCACGCGGCTTAGGCTCGGTCTCGCCATAACCGCGCAGGTCAGGCGCCCAGACGCGGTAACCCATCTGCGCAAGCAGCGGCAGTTGGTGGCGCCACGAGAACCGGCTCTCCGGAAAGCCGTGGAGGCACAGGGCCAGGTGATCACCCTCGCCGGCCTCATCGACGGCGAAGCGGAAGCCATTGGCTTCAATGGTCAGGGTCCGCATTCGTCAGGCCTCCGAGGTGAAGTAGGTGCTGTCGCCGTCCACGCCGGGCAAGGTGATGCGCCCGCGTTCGATGAAGCCGATCTTGCGCAGCACCGCCATTGAGGCCGCGTTGTCCGGTGTGGTGATCGCTGCCAGGGCGGTCCAGCCGAGCGCGACGCGGCCATGCGTCATCACCGCGGCCGCGGACTCCTGCGCATACCCCTTGCCCCAGGCATTCGGCAGGAAGGCGTAACCGACGTCCGGCATCGTCAGGCCCTCGCGCCGCACCAGGCCGGCCAGACCCACAGTCCGGCGGTTCTCCCGCTCATCGACGGCCCACATCCCGAACCCGTGTTTTGCGTAGCTGGCCAGGACTCTGTCTTCGAGATAGGCGACCGCGTCTTCTGGAGTCCTGACTCCACGGTCGCCGATATTGCGCAGGAAGCCCGGCGTGTTCAGCAATTCCAGGACGAAGGGCGCATCCGCCGCATCAAGCTCCCG
>JANPKX010000599.1:0-4704 GCA_031426235.1 Alphaproteobacteria bacterium
CGCTCGTTGTCGTCCTGGGCCTGGAGCGGCTTGATCTTGTCGTCGATGAACCGATCCAGCTCGTCCAGATAGTCCTGGATATCCTTGGGGATGTCGAAGTCCATCGTCGTGCCTCCATGCGCCGGTTCTTGGGCGGGTGACGTGGGGTCGCCGTTTACAAGCCGCGCCGGACCCCGCCAGATCACCGCCAGACTAGACCAATCGAAAGCTTCCGCACGGTCATGGAATTGGATGTTCGAGGCAGGCTGGGCGCGCTCGCCGAACGCCTGGGCGGCGCAGGGACGGTGCTGTCCGAGGCCCAGCGCCTGTCAGGCGGCGCCAGCATGGAAACCTGGGCCGTCAGCTTCGACGGTGCGGGCGGACCCGAGCGCCTGATCCTGCGCCGCCGCAGCGCGCCGTTCGATGAGGAGACCGCGCGCTCGGTCAGTCTCGCCACCGAGGCCAAGCTGATCCAGGCAACCGGCGCCAACGGCGCGCGCGTGCCCCGGGTGCGGCATGTCTGCGACGCCGCCGACGGCCTGGGCGAGGCCTATGTGATGGTGCGCGTGGACGGCGAGACTTTGGGCAAGCGCATCACCAGCGAAGCGCGGTTCGATGCGATCCGGCCGTCGCTGGCCCGCCAGTGCGGCCAGGCGCTCGTGCCCATCCACGCCACGCCGCCGCCGCCCGGTCTCAACCTCAAGACCGTCGATGGCGCGCTGGAGCTGGATCGCTACGAGGAGGTCTATCGCGCGACGGGCGCCGAGCGGCCGATCCTGGAGCTCGCCTTCCAGTACCTGCGCAGGCACACCCCCGAGCCCGTCGCTCCGGTGCTGCTGCACGGCGATTTCCGCAATGGCAACATCATGTTCGATCCGGAGCAGGGCGTGGCCGCGATCCTCGATTGGGAGCTCGCCCACATTGGCGATCCGGCCGAGGACATGGGCTGGATCTGCACCAACTCCTGGCGGTTCGGGCGGCCGGACCGGCCGGTGGGCGGCTTCGGCGACTACGCGGACCTGCTGGCGGGCTATGCCGAGGCGGGGGGGCGCCCGATCGATCTGGCCCGCGTGCGGTTCTGGCAGATGCTGGGTTCGCTGCGCTGGGGCGTCATGTGCCTGACCATGTACCTGTCGTGGCGCGACGGCGCCGAGAAGTCGGTGGAGCGGCCCATGATCGGGCGGCGCGTGTCCGAGACCGAGGCCGACTTGGTCGTTCTGCTGGAGGAAGGCCTGTGATCACCCACCCGACCACCGAGGAACTGGTGCGGTCCGTGGCCCTCTGGATCGACCAGATCCGGCCGACCTTGGACCCGCGCAATGCCTTTCTGGCCCGCGTGGCCGCCAACGCCCTGGCGACGGTGGGTCGCGAACTGAGCCATCGTCCCGCCGTCGATGCCGAGGCCGAAAGACTGATGGGCGCGTTGCTGGGTTGCGAAGGCGACTATGCGACCCTCAACAGCGCGCTTTGCGCCCGCATCCGCGCGGGCGAGCTGACCGTGGAGACGCCGGGGCTCCTGGAAGCCCTGACCGTCATGGCGCGCAACCAACTCGCCATCGATCAGCCGAGCTATCGGCCAGAAGGCTCGGTAATCGCCTTGTAAGTTGCTCCCCCTCAGGGGGAGCTCCCGCGCAGCGGGAGAGGGGGCTTCCGCCCGGTCCCCGACCGCTTAGGGTGAAGCCCCCTCCGGCGCTTCGCGCCACCTCCCCAGATGGGGAGGAATGGAACGTCAGGCCGCTTCGAGCACCCGGATGATCTGGCTCTCGCGTTCGTTCCACAAGATCGCGACGCGGGCGGCGCGAAGCGCGTTCGCGCCAAGGGCGGCCTCGACCTCAGGCTGGCGAAGACGGCTCTCCGACAATCGAAGTAGGGTGCGTTCTCCGCCCTGATCCAGGGCCACGTCGTGGAAGCGAAGCACGGCGTCGACCACGGCAGCCGGCGGCAAATTGGGACGCGGCGGTTGCACCTTGGCCGGGCGGGGGATGTAGCGGCCGGCCTTGCGACGGGGTTGGAAACGCTGAGCCATCTGATTCGTCCTTGCGGGGTTTCGATGGTTCTGGTTTTGTCTGTGACCTACGACAAAAACGGACGTACGTTCCCATGCGACACGAAAAAGGCGCGCGGCTTCTCGAGCTGGCCCGGCTACTGGCCGGCACGGCCGAGGGGGCCTCGTTGGATGAGATGAGCGAGCGCCTGGGCGTCGGCCGTCGCACAGTGGAGCGGATGCGCGACGCGGTTTGGGACATGTTTCCCCAGATGGAAGTCGTGGAGGAGGGGCGGACCCGGCGCTATCGCATCCCGTCGGGCCTGGATGGGCTGTTCCAGGCGCCAACCGCTGAGGAAATGTCCGCGCTCGCCGCCTCCGCCGACCTGCTGGACAGGCAGGGGGCAGGCGGGCGGGCCGCGGCCTTGCGGTCGCTCGAACAGAAGGTGCTGTCGGCCATGAGGGCGCCGGCGCGCCGCCGGTTGGCGCCCGACCTGGAGGCCCTCCTGCAGGCGGAGACGATCGCGGTGCAGGCCGGCCCCCGCCCGTTCGAGGATGCCGAAGTTCTGGAGGCCGTGCGGGAGGCGCTGAAAGCCATCTCGATCCTGCGTTTCCGGTACGAGGGCGGCTCGACGCCCGGCCGTGTGCGGGAGGTGACTCCCCTGGGCATACTGTTCGGCCGCTCAAACTACCTCGTCGCCGCCGAGGACGCGGCGACCGGCCCACGCAATTGGCGGCTGGACCGGGTGTTCGACGTGGAGGTGACGGGTCGACCGGGCTCGCGGCCTCCTGACTTCTCGCTTCAGGCCTATGCCGACGAGAGTTTCGGCATCTATCAGGACGATACCCACGACGTGGTTCTGCACATCGCCCCGCACGGCGCGGACGATGCTCTGCGTTGGCGGTTCCATGCCCGCCAGCGGGTTGAACAGCGGCCGGACGGCTCGGTGATCGTGCGCTTCCGGGCGAGCGGCATGCGTGAGCTGGCGTGGCATCTCTTTACCTGGGGCGACAAGGCCCAGGTGGTGGAGCCGGAGGCGCTGAAAGCCATGCTGAAAGCCGAAATCGAAATTGCGCGCCAAACACACGTCCGAATCTGACGTAGGTCGCCGACAGGGTGGCGTCACCGAAACGGAGACCCGCCATGACCACGCTCGACTACGCCCACGTCTTCGAAACCCAGTTCCGCACCCGCCGCCGGTGGCGTCTGGTCCTTCGCGCGCTGGCCGCTGTGATCTTCGCGGCGTGGCCCCTGGCGGCGGTGGCGTTGCTGACCCGGGTCTAGCGGCGTTCCCAGCAGTTGCGGGATGACGCTGAGGGCCCGAGCCGATAGCGTCACCCGCATCATGCCAGCCAGAGTTTCCCCATGCGTGTTCCGCTTCTCGCCACCCTCGCCGCCGGTCTCTTGCTGATGGGAGCGGCGCCGGAGCCAGCCGATCCTTACGCCTATATGGAGGAGATCGAGGGGGCGCAGGCCATGGCCTTCGCTCGTGCGGAGAACGCCCGCTCGTTGCCGCAGCTTCAGAATGATCCGCGCTACGCGGGGCTCTACGCGGACGCGCTGAAGATCGCGACGGCCGGCGACCGGATCCCGTCCGTCTATTTCGCCGGTGACGGCCAGTTGCGCGACTTCTGGCAGGACGCCGGTCAGGTTCGCGGGGTCTGGCGGACAACCTCGGTGGAGAGCTATCGGACGGGCGCGCCGACTTGGACGCCACTGATCGACATGGACGCCCTGGCCAAGGCCGAGAACGCCAACTGGGTCTGGGCCGGCGCGCAATGCCTGGCGCCCGACGATCGCTATTGTCTGGTGAGCCTGTCCAACGGCGGCAAGGATGCGGTGGAGATCCGGGAGTTCGACACTCAGACCCGCGCGTGGGTCGAGGGCGGCTTTCGCCTGCCGGAAGGCAAGCACCGGCTGGACTGGATCGACCGGGACACCCTGTTGTTGGTGACCGAGTGGGCGAAGGGCGACGTCACGACCTCAGGCTATCCGTTCATCGCCAAGCTGGTGAAGCGGGGCGAGCCCCTGAGCGCTGCGCGGCAGGTTTTCACGGGGACCCGGACGGACGGCGGGTATGGCGTGCAGTCGGTCGTCCTTCGCGAGGCGACCGGCAAGGTCGCCGCCGTGGTGATCCAGCGGCCGCTGGATACGTTCAACGCCGAGTACTACCTGCTGGCGGGCGAGCGGCCGTTGCGGCTGGACCTGCCGACGAAATCCACGGTGCAGGGCTATCTCGACGGGAGGGTCCTCGTCAGCCTGGAGCAGGACTTGCCGGCCAAGGGGATGCGGGAGGGCGATCTCGTCGACTTCGACGTTGCGGCGCTTAAGCGTTCACCCGGCGCGCTGACGCCGGCGCTGGTCCTGCGCCCCACGCAAAGCCAGAGCCTGGAAGCAGTGGCGACGACCCGAAGCCGTCTCGTGGTGACCCTGCTCGACAACGTGAAGGGCCAGGTCCTGAGCCTGCGGCGCCAGGGCGGCGCCTGGGCCTCGACCAAGCTGGACCTGCCCGCCGATTCCACGCTCAACGTCGCCTCCGCCTCCGACCGCGACGACCGCCTGATCGTGACGTCCGCGAGCTTCCTGACGCCGAACAGCCAGTGGTTGGCGGACGCGGCGGGCGGGGCGCCGATTAGGCTCAGGTCCCTGCCGGATCGCTTCGATTCCGGCCGGTTCATCACCGAGCAGTTCTGGGCCACGTCGCGAGACGGAACGAACGTCCCGTACTTCGTCGTCCGTG
>JANPKX010000600.1:0-2893 GCA_031426235.1 Alphaproteobacteria bacterium
ATCTTGAGCAGCTTCACGCCGCGTCAGAAGGTAATGCGTGCTCGGGACAGCGGCGCGAACCTCGTGCTCACGAAACCAATCATTCCCAAGATGTTGCTGGAACGCATGGAGTGGCTGGCCCGGAACCCCAGGCTGTTCGTGACCAGTCCCGGCTACTGCGGACCTGACCGCCGCTTCAAGAAGACGCCCTTGCCGGAGGGAATCGCCGAACGCAGGTCCGATGAACTGCGACTGATCGCCCAGCCAGAGCGGGCCATGTCGCAGAACGAAATAGATTCACTCTTCGGCTGAGGCCCGCACCACGATGTCCGTCCACATTTTCAAGCCGCCCAATCGCCTCGAGAAGATCGTCTCGGGGAACGAAGGACAGCACTTCAACACGCTCGTTGCCGCGAGCGAGGCGCGACTGATGCTGCTGGAGGATGACATCCGCGCGCATGTGAGCGTGCAGGTTAAGCTGATCGTTCAGATTTCCAGCCTCGGGGAAGAGCTGTTGTTCGCGCGCTGCTACGAAATCCGCGACGCGGCCATGAGCATCGCCGACGTAGCCGGAGTGGCGAAGCTGACGGAACTGGGCGAGGTCGCCGGCGGGATCCGCGCAATGATCGACAGCCTTGCCTGCAAGGGTGTCTGGCACACCGACGCCCTGGAAGCCCACGTCACGTCTCTCGTCTTGCTTCACGGCGAGCCGGCGCCCTCCGCGGATGAGGCTCAGAAGGTGCTGCTTCGGCTTGGGAAGATGCGCGCGGCGATCGGTGTCATGGAATAGCGCAGACTGTAGGGGCAAGGCGCGCTCGGCGGTCTGGGAGACCGGCGGTGAACCCTCTCAAACACCATTGGCCAGCCGCACCTGATCTCCCGACCCGGACTTCGAACCCTGCAAGCCCAGGCTCACCAGGCGTGGGCCGTCGCCACCGCCGCGGCATGATCGAAGGGTAAGGGAGAGCCCATCTGGGCTCGGCCGGGTTAACTTGCCAAGACCTTTGGCGTTCTGTTTGGCGATGGGGGCAGTCTGCCGGCAGTTCGTCTCCAGTTTGGCGCTCGGAGCGGCCTTCAGGCCAAGAGGGATTTCCACTTGGCCAGGGCGACGGCGCGTCGGGTCCGCTCTCGGCGGCTGACGAGAAGGTGCTCCTGGTGGAAGTGACTGTGGGGCGCCGCCAAGGCGGCTGCCCGGGTCCATCTGATTGTTCCGTTCAAGGACAAGCTGACCTGCGCGCATAGAACCGTCACGCGTCGGTCACAGGCGCGACACCCCCGCCGGTCATTCGTAGCTCTTAGCGCGCCGGGCCGGCGGGGCGAGGTGGTGGTGCAGATGATGGGAACGGCATGGCGCTGCCTGGCGGTGCTGGGCGTGCTCGCGCTGAGCGGGTGCGGCAAGCCGCAGGCCGCGGCGACCGGGGACTGGCGGGCCGGGTTCAAGGAGCTCAAGTTCGCCATCAGCGGCAACAACGACGACCCGATGCTGGTCCGCCGCCGCGAGGTCTACCGCGACCATCTTTCCAAGGCGCTGGGCGTGCCCGTGCGCCTGTATGAATCCTCCGACTACAACGGCGTCATCCAGGCCATTTCCTCCGGCCAGGTCGACCTGGCCCAGCTGGCGGGCGGCGGCTATGCCAATGTCGACGCCCAGGTCGGCGACAAGGTCGCGCCGATCCTCACCACCCGGCAGGCCGAGGGCGAGACCGGCTACTATTCGACGCTGGTGGTGCGGGCCGACAGCCCGATCCGGTCGCTGGGCGATATGAAGGGCCGCTCGCTGGGCTACGTCGATTACAACTCCACCTCCGGCTATCTCTATCCCCGGGCCAAGATGCGCGCCGAGGGGATCGATCCCGACACCTTCTTCGGCAAGACCAGCTTCGCCGGCGCGCATACCCAGGCGATCATGGCCCTGGCCAATCGCCAGTTCGAAGGCACATTCCTGCAGGCGAGCGGCGGGGACCCGGCGACGGGGTTCACCCGCAGCGCGATCCGCACCATGGCCCGTCGCGGCCTGGTCGACCCCAAGGATTTCCGGATCGTCTGGACTGTGGGTCCGATCCCCAGCGAGGCGACGGTGGTCCGCACCGATCGGCCGCAGGCGATGATCGACATCATACGCGGCGCGCTCGCCGCCATCTCCTACGACGAGCCGGAACTCTGGACTGAGATCGGCCAGATCGACGGCTCGGCGCTGACCGCGGTCAATCGCGACCACTATGGAGACGTCATCGAACTGCGGAAGGCCGAGCTGGCCCAGCACCGGGCGGGGGGGCGGCCATGATCCGGTTCGCGCTCGCTGCGGCGATCCTCGGATTCAGCGCTGGTGCGGCCGGCGCGGCCCCCTTGCGGATCGCTGCGATCGGCCCCGGCGCGTCAGGATGCCAGCCGGTGGGCCAGGCCGCGCCGGCGGGGGAACGGGCCTACTATGCCCATCTCGCCAAGCGGCTCGAGGTCGAGGTGCTGCGGTGCCCGGTAGCCACCGCGGCCGCGGCAGCGATCGCGCTTGGGGCCGGGCAGGTCGATCTGGCCCTGCTGGACCGCGCCGCCTACGAGCCCGTCCGGTCGTCCGTGCGGGCCATCCTCAGCGTGCGTTCGCAGGGCGCGCCGAACCGGATCCCCATCATTCTGGCCGTCCGGGCCGCGGATCCGCGCCACAGCCTTGCCAGCCTGAAGGGCGCGCGCCTGGCGCTCGGCGGCCATGGCGCGGCCGGCCTGGACCTTCCCCGGGCGGTGCTGACGGAGCGCGGCGCGGGGCCGGGCTATTTCCGCGAGGAGATCGATCCCGACGGCGAGGTGTCCATCGACCGGCTGCGGGCCGGCAGGGTGGACGCCGTCGCCGTGCACGTGGCAGCCTGGCAGCGCGTCTGCCGGATGGTCTCGCCCAAGACGCCGGACCCCTGCCGCGACCTCT
>JANPKX010000601.1:0-6028 GCA_031426235.1 Alphaproteobacteria bacterium
ACTTGGGGATCTTCATCGTCGCCCGGTCCTGGTAGTTCAGCGGGTCTTCGATGCGGTTGACGCCCGCGAACTCAGGCTTGCCGATCATGCCGGGGATCAGGCCGGCGTCGATGTAGTCCTGCAGCGCCGGCGAGAAGTAGCCCATGGTGCGCCAGTGGTGGATGGTCGTGGCGTCGGGGTCGAGGACGTTGATGACGATCGGCACGATGCCGACCACCCGCTTGTCCACCGCGCCGACCAGCCAGGTCGTCCAGCCGCGCTTGGAACCGCCTGCGACCACGAAGCCGTCGACCTTCAACGCGCCGCCCGCCGGGCTGGCGAGGTACTGCTGGACGGCCGTCATGGCCTGGGTCCCGCTCTTGACCATGGGGAGGCGCAGAAGCTGGTCGGCGTTGCGCGTCTTGGCGTAGCGGGCCTGCAGATAGGCGATGATCTCGTCCTCGACCCGCGCCTTCTTGGCCGGATCTTCGGCGAAGGTGAGCGGCTGGTTGGGCACGTCGTCCAGTTCGACGACCACCGAGCCGGTATCGACCGCCAACTGGGCGAACCGGTCGGCCGGCTTGGTCGGGGCCGGATCGCCCAGGTTGCCGCCGGTGATGTAGAGGAAGGCCTTCTGGTGGCGGACCTGGTCCGGGACGATCACCGTCATCCAGTGCTTCCAGACCGTGCGGTCCACGTCGGGGTTGGCGGTCCAGGTCTGGCTGGTCAGCCGCAGCACGGCGCCGTGGTAGCCCTCGCCCTTGAACTCGCCCGCCACGGTCCAGGCGAAGCTGGGATCGGCCTTCGCGACATAGGCGTCCAGCGCGTTGGGCGGGCCTGCCGAGGCCGGCGCGCCCGCCAGGGTCACGGTCAGGGCGAGCGCCAAGGCGCCCCAAAGCTTCACGATCGTCATGGCCGTCTCCCATGGACCTGTGCGCGGTCCTTGGCGCCAACGCTAGAGGCGCCAGCCGCGCGGTCAACCGCCCATGCATTGCGCCGACGCGCGGAAGGCGGGTAAGTCACCGCGACGCCCCGCTGGAGAGGGCGCGACAGGGGATGGCATATGCGCGCGTTTGTGATGGCGGCCCTGGCCGCGGGCCTGATGCTCGGCGCCACGCCGCTGCAGGCGGCCGATGCCTCGCGTGTGGTGAAGACCGCCGGCGGTCCCGTGCAGGCGACCGAGCGCGGCCCACAGATGCGGAGCTACTTCGCCATCCCGTTCGCGGCCCCGCCGGTGGGCGACCTGCGCTGGCGGGCGCCGGCGACGGCGGCGAAGTGGACCCAGCCCCTCGCGCGGACGAAATCGGCGGGCGCGTGCCTGCAGACCGGCCCCGACAGTCCGTTCCGCACCAAGGGCGACAGCGAGGACTGCCTCTACCTGGACGTCCATGCGCCGACCGATGGCAAGGGCCCCTACCCCGTCATGGTGTGGATCCACGGCGGGGCGTTTCTGACCGGGGATGCGGCCACCTATGCCGACCCGGGCCCACTGGTCTCGAACGGCGTGATCGTGGTGGTGATCCAGTACCGGATGGGCGCGATGGGCTTCCTGGCGCACCCCGCGCTGCGGGACGCCAAGGGCAGCGCCGGCGACTACGGCATGATGGATCAGCAGGCGGCGCTGAAGTGGGTGCGGTCCAACATCGGCGCGTTCGGCGGCGACGCCCGGAACGTCACCATCTTCGGCGAGTCGGCGGGCGGGTTCGCGGTGCTGACGCACCTGGCCTCGCCGACCTCGAAGGGTCTGTTCGACAAGGCAATTATCCAGAGCGGCGCCTATGGTGTCGCGAACCAGCTCAGCCAGTCGCAGATGGAGGCCAAGAGCGCGGCCGCCCTCGAGACGGCGATGGCCGGCGCCGACCTTGGCCCGGCCTGCGCCGGCGGCGCGATGACGGCCGCCTGCCTGCGCGGCCTGCCGGACAGCGTCGTGCGGGGCAAGCTGATGAGCGCCTACGCGGCCTCGGTGGGCGGCGTGATCCCCTCGGTGGACGGCAAGGTGCTGACCCGGACGATCCGCGAGACCTTCGCCGCCGGCGCGAACAACAAGGTTCCGGTGATCAACGGGTCGAACCAGGACGAGAGCCTGCTGTTCGTGGCCCTGGGTGAGCTGCAGGCCCGGTTCACGGCCAAGCCGCCCAACTTCGACCCCGCCAATCGCTCGTTCCTGATGACGCCCGAGACCTTCGCCAAGGATGCGGTGCGGCTGGCGGCCGAGAGCGGCATCCCCCTCGCCGACCTGACGGGGAAATACTATCCGCTGAGCCGGTTCGGCGACGACGTGGCGCTCCAGCCGAGCCTGGCGTCCGGCGCAGCAGGGACCGACAGCACCTTCTCGTGCCACGGCGCCAATGTGTCGGCGCGCCTGGCCGCGCAGGGCTCGCCGGTGTGGATGTACGAGTTCCGCGACCAGACGGCGCTGCCGCTCGTGGGCGCCATCGGCGGCCGCTATGTGCTGAGCCTCAAGCAGGGGGCCGCGCACGCCTACGAGTTGCCGAACATCTTCGCCATGGCGGGCGCTCGCCACAGCGACGAGCAGAAGGCGCTGAGCGCGGCCATGGCCGCCTACTGGACCAACTTCGCGCGCAAGGGCGATCCGAACGGGCCGGGCGCGCCGGCGTGGCCGGGGTTCAAGGGCGGAACGCTGCAGGCGCTGGACATCGCGGCCGACGGCGGGGTGACGCCGATGCCGGCGGCGGCGTTCCGCGCGCAGCACCTGTGCGACACGGCCTGGAAGGGCCTGACGTTCTGAGGCGCGCCGCTCGCCAATCGCGGGCGCCTGGGGTAGGCCTGCGGGCATGACCAGCCCACCCGCCCCGCTTCGCCGCCTGATCGAACTGCCGGGCGTGGACGCCCTGGAGTACCAGGCGATCCTGAAGCGCGACTTCGCCGAGCCGGAGGCGCGGGCCGAGCATCCGGAGATCGATGCCTGCGTCAGCGCGCTTTTCGGCCTGACGGCCGACGAGGCCGAGGCGGTTGCACGACCGGACGACTGGGACGATATCGAGGTGAAGACGCCGGCGACCCAGGCCGCCGCGTTCGAGGCGGTCGGCTGGGATGTCACCGACGACAAGCGCCGACCGTTACGGGTCCTGGGCCACTTCGCCGGACCGCTGTGGCTGGCGGTGCGCGGCGTGGCGGGCGCCCTGCCCTTCCAGGCGGAGAGCACCGAGCCGGAGGCCTTGGTGACCAAGCTGGCCGCCGAGGCCAAGCGCTTCCGCAAGCGCTGATCAACCGGCCCGGCGCGCCCGCTTTACCGCATCGGCCAGCGCCCGGTCATCCAACCCCCCCTGAATGAGATAGGGGCCGACCAGATAGGCTGGCGTGCCCTGAAGCCCAAGGCTGAAGGCCTGGGCGGCATGGCGGGCGAGCTGCCGGTCGATGTCGTCCGCATAGGTCGTCCGGTCGGCGCGAAGCCGCGCCATGTCGAGACCCGCGTCGGCCGCGATCTGGTCGACGCGCGCCAGATCGACCGGGCCCCGCGCCGCCATCAACGCCATATGCAGCGTGCGGTAGCGCCCCTGCATGTGCGCGGCCAGCGCCGTGCGGGCGGCAAACTCGGAGACGGGACCGCGGATCGGCCAGTCCTTGAAGATCACCTGGACGGGCGGATCGGCGATCAACCGCCGCTCGAGCGCCGGCGTGGTCGCCTTGCAGATGGCGCAGCGATAGTCGGTGAAGACCACGATGATGACCCGCGGCTCCAAGGCGCCGGCGCGCGGAGACCCCGGTTCGTCCAGCACCGCACGGACCACGGGAGTCGCCTCCAGCGGCTGGGCCGGCGGGGGCAGCAGGTTCTGCAGCGCGAAGGTCGTAAGAGCGCCGGCGGCGACGGCCAGCAGAAGGCTGAATCTGGGGTGGCGGGAGAGGCGCTTGAACACTGGCGCATCTGACGGCGCCGCAGAGACAAGGCATAGCGCTATTCCGGCGCGCCCGCTCGACGGTCCGGCTTTCGCGTGAAAGGCTATGCCGGAGGAGGCCGTTCGTTGACCGCATCGAGACCCACCCTGAACCGGCGCGGCGTGCTTGCGGGCCTGGCGCTCGCGCCCAGCGCGGCCTGGGCGCAGGCCGCCGCCCTCCCGGGTCCCAGCCTCAGCCAGACGATCGGCGTCACGATCGCCGGCGCCGACGCCCGGCGCCTGGCGCCCGCGGTGCGCGAGCGGGCCAGGCTGTGCCTGATCGACAACCTTGGGACGCTGGCCTTCACCGCCAAGGCCTCACGCGGCGACCACTATCTGCACAGGCTAGCCCAGCGGGGCGGCGCCCCGGAAGCGCGGGTGCTGGGAACGGACCTGCGCCTGCCGTGGGAGGATGCCGCCGGCGCCCTCGCCTTCCTGATCCACTATTCCGAGACCGATGACAGCGACTTCCGCGCCGAATTGCGGGCCTCGCCGACGGTGATGGGGCCGGTGCTGGCCCTGGCGCAGCGGCCGGGCGTCACCGGCGCCGATGTCGAGGCCGCGATCGCGGTCGGTTATTCGGTGCTGGGCGGCCTGGCGCAGCCGGTCGGGGCGACGCAGGACGACGGGTTGATGTCGGCGGGCGTCTGGGGGCCGTCGGCGAGCGCGGCGGTGGCGGCGCGGCTGCTGCGGCTAAGCCCCGCGCAGACCGCCCATGCGCTGGGCCTTGCCGCGGGCGCGGCCGGCGGGCTGTTCCAATACTTCTATGACCAGACTGAGGAGAAGCGCCTGATCGTCGCGCGGGCGGCGCGCTCGGGCGTGGAGGCGGCCCTGCTGGCCCAGCAGGGCGAGACGGGGCCGGCGCACATCTATGAGGGCCGTGCGGGGCTCTATCCCGTGCTCGCCGCCCTCACCCAGACCAAGCTGGACACGTCGGGTGTGGCGTCGACGATCGCGCGGCTGGACGGGCCGCTCTACATCTACCCGAAGTTCTTCGCGGCCTCGTCCTCGATCACGCCCAGCCTGGAGGGTCTGGCGCCGTCGGTGGCGGAAGGGCTGAGGGCTTCGCAGGTCCTCGGGATCAGCCTGCGCGGCGATCCGACGCGCTACGCCGTGGTCGGGAGCAAGCTGGATCACTTCACGGCTCCCGAGACCCTGATCGGCGCCAAGATCAACTATGCCTACATGCTGGCCTTCATGCTGGTGCACGGAGCGGCGGACGCCGCCACAGTCGGCGCAGCGCGGCTGGACGATCCGCGCGTCGCCGATCTGGCGCGGCGGGTCAGGTTCGAGCCCGTCGCTGGCCATCCGGGCGCCGTGGTGGTGCGACTGACGTCGGGCGAGATCCGGGAGCTGGCGATCCCCAACCAGGCGCCGGGCTCGGTCGCCCCGCCGGCCCTGGCGCTGCGAAGGGCGAAGTTCGACCGGCTGGCGGGAGCGGGCATGGGCGCGGCGCGCGCCGCGCGGCTGGACGCGCTGGGCCAGACCGCCTTCGCAGCGCCGTCCGCGGCGGCCTGGGTGGGGCAAGTGCAGAGCCTGATGGGACCCGGAACTCTCCGGGGGCGCGCGCGATGAGATCAAGGCGGCAGGTCATCGCAGGCGTGGTCAGCGCGATCCTGGCGGGCCCGGCCCAAGCGGCCCGCGCGTACTGGCCGACAGTCCAGAGTTGGGAGACGGTCGATCCGTCGCGGGTCGGTTTCGATGCGGAGCGGCTGGACGCCGCCGTAGGCGCGGCCTTGGCGGACAACAGCACCAGCGTGCTGGTGTTGCGCGGCGGGCGACTGGCGGTGGAGCGCTATGCGGCGGGCGTTGATCCCGCGCGCCCGCTGGAGATCGCCTCGGCCGGCAAGAGCATGGTGTCGATCCTGGTCGGCGTCGCACTCGACCGGGGCCTGATCCGCAGCCTGGATCAGACCGCGGCGGACTTCATCACGCCGTGGCAGGACACGCCGAAAGCCGAGATCACCATCCGCCAGATGCTCAGCATGACCAGTGGGCTGGACATCACCGGCCTCAGGGACCGCGGAGTCGCCGGAGACCAGTTCCAGATCAACGCGGCCGCGCCTCAGCGCGACCCGCCCGGCACGCGGTGGGCCTATGCGACGCCCATCTACCACCTGCTGTTTCATCTGCTGGCGAAGGCGGCGGGCGAG
>JANPKX010000602.1:0-1785 GCA_031426235.1 Alphaproteobacteria bacterium
GAAATAGGTCTGCAGGCCCAGCAGGTGGTAGGCCTCGCGGATCAGCTTGTTGAGGCCGGGTTCGGTGAGGCCCAGGGTCTCCAGGAACTCGGCGCGCTCGGTGGGGTCGAGCATGGCGATCTCGCTCTCGATCTGCGCTGAGATCGCCACGTGATCGGCACCGTCGCGGGCGGCGCGCTCGGCGACCAGACGCGACATTTCGTTGCCGTCTGCGGCCGATGCCTCATCGACATTGGAGACATAGAGCGCCGGCTTGGAGGTCAACAGTTGCAGCATGCGCCAGGCCTTGTCGTCCTCTGGCGCGACCTTCACGGTGCGCGCGGGGCGGCCGGCGTTCAGCTCGACCAGCGCGGCCTGGACCAGACGCAAGGTCTGGGCGCTGTCCTTGTCGCCGGTCTTGGCGCGCTTCTCGAGATTGACCACCCGCTTTTCCAGGCTTTCGAGGTCGGCGAGCATCAACTCGGTCTCGATGGTTTCGAGGTCGGCCAGCGGGTCGACCTTGCCTTCGACGTGGGTGATGTCGTCGTCGATAAAGCAGCGGGCGACAAAGGCCACCGCGTCGCAGTCGCGGATGTTGGCCAGGAACTGGTTGCCCAGGCCCTCGCCCTTGGAGGCGCCGCGCACGAGGCCGGCGATGTCCACGAAATTGATCCGCGCCGGGATGATCTCCTTGGACGGGATGATCGCGGCCAGGGCATCCAGGCGCGGCTCCGGTACCGCCACGTCGCCGGTGTTGGGCTCGATCGTGCAGAACGGATAGTTGGCGGCCTGTGCGGCCGCCGTCTGGGTGAGTGCATTGAACAGGGTCGACTTGCCGACGTTCGGCAGTCCGACAATGGCGACTTTGAGAGCCATGGAGAGTGGGGTTCCTGAAATTGAGCCGCGCTGCCTAGCACGCGGGCCGCGCGCCGCGAAGGGCGGGCGCCGAACGGGCCCCCGGGCGGTCATCAAGCTCTACAATGACGCACATGAGGCGAACTCATCATGCCGTTCATTGAAGTTAGCGACGCGCATCACCTTTTGACGGCCCGCACAACCTGACGTCCAACAGAGAGACCTCATGACGAAGTTCGCGCTGACCGCCGCCCTTACACTGGCCCTTGCCGCTTCCGCCGGCGCTGCGTCGGCAAAATCTATGGCTTGCCAGGCGGTGACCCCCGCTCAGGTTGAGGCGCAGTTCCCAGCGTTCAACGCCGCGTGGGCGACGAAGAACCCCGACACGGTGACGAAGCTGTTCACGCGCGACGCGGTCCTGCTGGCGACCGTCTCCAACACTCCGCGCACGACGCCTGAAGGTGTGCGGGATTATTTCGTCAGCTTCCTGAAGAACAGCCCGCAGGCGACCATCAACTCCAGCACGGTCAAGATCGACTGCCAGACCGCCTCGCGCGTCGGCACCTGGACCGTCAGCCTGACGGACCCCGCGACCGGCGTGAAGCGCGACGTCAAGGCCCGCTATTCCTTCACCTACAAGTGGGACGGCGGCGCCTGGAAGATCGACCACCTGCACTCCTCGGCAATGCCCGAGGTTTAGGGTCAGTCGCCCTCACGTCCAGCCGGCCAGGATCTGCAAGATCCGGTCGGCCACCGCGGCCTGGGCCGCGTCGTCCAGCGACTTCGTCTCCAGCTTGGCCAATGGCAAGCGCCCATCCTTGCGGCGCGACCGCGCATAGGCCGGGTCGTAGTGGAGCTCCATCAGGGCCGCCGCCAGGGTCTCGAACTGGCGGTCCGCTACCATCTGGCGCCAGGCCTCCAGCCGGGTGGGTGAGGGGGCGATCGGCAGGC
>JANPKX010000603.1:0-8461 GCA_031426235.1 Alphaproteobacteria bacterium
GACAGCGTGCGCAACGAAAAGGTCAAGGTGCTGCGCTCGCTGCGCCGCTTCACCCGCGTGGACGCGGCGGAAAAGTCCGTGCGCGGCCAATACACGCAGGGTGTGGTGGGCGGGAAATCCGTGGCGGCCTACGAGGCCGAGCGCGGGCAAAAGAGCGGGACCGAGACCTTCGTCGCGCTCCGGGCCGACATCGACAACTGGCGTTGGGCCGGCGTGCCGTTCTTCCTGCGCACCGGCAAGCGGATGCCGGAGAAGCGTACCCAGGTGATGCTCCAGTTCAAACCGGTCCCGCACTCGATCTTCGGCCTGGATTCCACCCAGGACCTTATGGCCAACCGGCTGGTGATCGACCTGCAGCCGGACGAGGACATTAAACTCACCCTGATGAACAAGGCGCCGGGTCTCAGTCAGGGCCGGATGCGGCTGCAGTCGCTGCCGCTGTCTCTCAGCCTCTTGCGCACCTTCGAGGGCGCGGGCGGTCGCCGACGCATCGCCTATGAGCGGCTGCTGCTGGACGTGATCCACGGCGACGCCACCCTGTTCGTCCGACGCGATGAGGTGGAAGAGGCCTGGCGCTGGGTCGACGGCGTCGCCGACGCCTGGTCAGAGGCGCGCCTGGAGCCCAAGCCGTACGCCGCCGGCAGCTGGGGGCCGTCCGGCGCTTTCGCCTTGATCGAACGCTTCGGCAAGGCCTGGTCGGATTGATGTTGCTCCCCCATTGGGGGAGTTCCCGCAGAGCGGGTGAGGGGGTCCTGCTGGACGCCGGTGATGACCCCCTCCGGCGCTCCGCGCCACCTCCCCCGAGGGGGGAGGAAGTCGGCTACCGGATGCTCTGCCAGCTCTTGCTCAGCAGGTTGGCGCAGTTGATCAGGCCGACCAGCGAATAGGTTTGCGGATAATTGCCCCAGAGTTCGTCCCCGCCCAGGGTGATGTCCTCCGACAGGAGCCCCGCCGCGTTGCGCCGATCCAGCATCTCCTCGAACAGCGTGCGGGCCTCGTCGGTGCGGCCCGACAGGTGCAGCGCCTCGATCAGCCAGAAGGTGCAGAAGTTGAAGGCCGTCTTGGGCAGGCCAAAGTCGTCGGCCGTCGCGTACCGGAGCATGTAGGGTCCGCGCCTCAGCCCCGCCTCAACCGCCTCAAGGGTCGCGCGCATCCGCGGATCGTCCGGCGAGACGAAACGAACATCCACCAGTTGCAGCAGGCTGGCGTCCAGTTCGTCGCCGTCGAAAGTGGCCGCGAACCGGCCCTCGGCGATGTTCCAGGCGCGAGTCTCGATGTTGCCCCGGACTTGCGCGGCGCGGGCGTTCCAGTAGTCGGCGCGGTCCGCCAGCCCCAGCTTGGCGGCGGCATTGCCCAACCGGTCGCACGCGGCCCAGCACATCACCGAGGAATAGGTGTGCACCGCCTCTCGCCCGCGGAACTCCCAGAGGCTGGCGTCCGGTTTGTCGTGCAGTTCGAAAGCGCGCTCGCCGACCGGCTCAAGCGCGCGGAAATCCTCGACGGTGCCTGGCCGCAGCAGGCGCTCGTCGAAGAACGCCTGCACCGTGGACAATACGATCTGGCCGTAAACGTCGTGCTGACGGTGTTCATGCGCCTGGTTGCCGATCCGGACCGGCCCGATCCCGCGATATCCCGGCAGGTGCGGGGCTGTCCGCTCCGTCAGCCCCGGTTCGAGACCGACCCCATAGACGGGCTGGATGTGGCCTGCGGAGCCCTGGACGGCGTCCGAATGCGCGGTCTGCGTCGCCATCGGGCCGCGGCGCGCCAGGTCCACGAGGTTGCGCAGGTAGACGAGGTAGTTCTCGAGCAGGTCGGCGGCGCCCAGCCGGTTGAGCGCCTGGACCACATAGTAGGCGTCGCGCAGCCAGCAGTACCGGTAGTCCCAGTTGCGCCCCGAACCCGCCGCCGTGTCGTGCTCGGGAATAGAGGTGGTCAGGGCCGCCACGATCGCGCCCGTCTCCTCGTGCGTACAGAGCTTGAGGGTGATCGCCGCGCGGATGACCGCAGTCTGCCACTCCAGCGGCACCGAGAGTGTTCGCACCCAGCCGCGCCAGTCGTCGAGAGTTTCGCGCAGCATGCGTTCTAGGGTCGTCGCCACATCGGCGTCGACGCCTTCGTCGGGGCCCAGGAACAGGTTGAGCGGCTGCTCCAGGCGAAAGGCGCGCTCCTCCAGGATGTGGCCGACCGGGCAGTCGGTGGTGAGGCGCAGGGTCGTCTCGTCCCCCACATAGCGGATGTGGTTGGAGCCCGCCGTGATCGCGCACGGCCGCTCACCGTACCCCGTCATGGGCCGCAGGCGAATACGCAGACGTGGCGCGCCGGCCAGTGGCCGGATACGGCGCGCGAAGGCGAGCGGCCGGTACTGGCGTCCAAGGTGTCGATAGCGCGGACAGAAATCGACGATCTCCGCCACCGCGCCGTCAGAGGTGCGTATCTCGGTGCGCAGGACCGCGGTGTTGCGCAGGTACGCCTGGGTGATCTCGACCGTGTCCTCCACCTGGATGGTCCAGACGCCCCCCGCGGAGGAATCCGGGGACCCCAAGCCCGAGAGCAGTCCGCAGAAGAAAGGATCGCCGTCGACCCGGGGCGCGCAGGCCCAGACGAAGGCGCCCGTGCGGTCGATCAGGGCGCTGGCCGCACAGTTGCCGATCGGGAACAGGTCGAGGGAGGGGCGCATAGCCCCGGATTCGTGCATGGTCATCGCTCGCGCGCCCCGTGTCGCCGTTGGGCTTGCAACGCTGGGCGAACGGCTTAGCTCCCAGTCCCGCGCGCGCGCGACAAAAGGGGCTTTAGGCGACGGCTGTAGTCGGCGTGCGTTAGGGACGTGAGATGATCGAGACCTATGCCTCCTCGGCGGCCCTGGCAGACGCCGCAGCGCTGGCCATAGGGGCGGCCCTGGCGGGCGGTCTTGAGGCGCGCGGCAAGGCTAGCCTCGTGGCGACCGGCGGTCGATCGCCCGGCGCGGTCTATGACCGGTTGGCCCAAACTCCCATCGACTGGCCGCAGGTCGCCGTCACCCTGTCTGACGAGCGGTGCGTGGATCCTGAGGCGCCCGAGGCCAATGCCCGGCTCGTCCGCGAGCGGCTGCTGGTCGGAGCGGCGTCCTGCGCGCCGTTCCTGCCGCTTTGGCCGGCGCCTGACCCCGCCGACCTGGCCGCTCTGGCGCCCTTCGACGCCGTCATGCTGGGCATGGGCGAGGACGGCCACATTGCCTCCATGATCCCGGGCGACCCCGGGCTCGAGGCGGCCTTCACGACGGTCGAGCGGCTGGCGCATGTGCCGGCCGGGCTGGGCAAGCCTCCGGTCGCGCGGATCACTATGACGCTTTCCGCGTTCACTTCCGCGCATGCGATCTTCCTCTTGATCGCCGGGGCGGCTAAGCGCGAGGTGAGCGCCAGAGCCCTGGCGGGCGAGGACCTGCCTGTGGCCCGGCTGCTCGCGACGTCCGCGACGCCGGTTCGCATCTTCTGGAGCCTGGAGGCGCCATGACCCTCAATCCCGTCACCGCCGAGGTTACGCAGCGCATCGTCGAGCGCAGCGCGCCGGCCCGCGCCGAGTACCTGGCCCGCATGAACGCGGCGCGCCAATCCGGTCCGGGCCGCGGCAAGCTCTCCTGCGCCAACTGGGCCCATGCCTTCGCCGCCTCGCCCGACGGCGACAAGCAACGGATGCGCGATCCCGCCGCGCCCAACGTCGCCATCGTGACCGCCTACAACGACATGCTCTCGGCGCATCAGCCGTATGAGCGGTTCCCCGATCTGCTGCGTGCGGCCGCCCATGCCGTGGGGGCCACCGCGCAGGTGGCTGGCGGGGTGCCGGCCATGTGCGACGGGGTCACCCAGGGGCGTCCCGGCATGGAACTGTCGCTGTTCTCCCGCGATGTGATCGCCATGGGCACGGCCATCGCTATGACCCACGACGCCTTCGACGCCGGTCTCTATCTGGGCATTTGCGACAAGATCGTCCCCGGGCTGTTCATGGGCGCGGCGTCGTTCGGACATCTCCCGGCGATCTTCGTGCCCGGGGGCCCGATGAGCTCGGGCCTGTCCAACGCCGAGAAGGCGCGCACCCGCGCCCTCTACGCCGAGGGCAAGGCCACCCGCGACCAACTGCTCGAGGCCGAGATGAAGAGCTACCACGGCCCCGGCACCTGCACCTTCTATGGCACCGCGAATTCCAACCAGATGATGATGGAGATGACAGGCCTTCACCTGCCGGGCGCGGCCTTTGTCAGTCCCAACACCCCGCTGCGCGACGCGCTCACCCAGGCGGCGGCGAAACGGGCGGTCGAAATCCGCGACGGCGGCAACGACTACACGCCGTTCTCGGCGGTGGTGGATGCGCGCAGCGTCGTCAACGCCATCGCCGGGCTCCTGGCCACCGGCGGATCGACCAACCACACGCTCCACATTCTGGCGATGGCGCGGGCGGCCGGCATCCTGGTGACTTGGGAGGACTTCCACGACCTCAGCCACGTGACGCCGCTGATCGCCCGGGTCTATCCGAACGGCTCTGAGGACGTGAATGCCTTCCACGCGGCGGGCGGCATGAGCTTCGTCACCCGGACCCTCCTGGACCACGGCCTCGTCCACGACGATGTCCGCACCGTCGCCGGCGCCGGCCTTCGCCGCTACGTCCAGGAGCCCTTCCTCGACGACGGCCGCCTGGTCTGGCGGGATGGCCCTGCCGAGAGCCTCAACCGTGATATTCTGCGCCCCGCCGATGATCCGTTTGAGGCCGAGGGTGGCATGCGGCTCGTCGTCGGGGGTCTGGGCCGCGGGGTGATGAAGACGTCGGCGGTCAAGCCGGCGCACCGGACCGTCGAGGCGCCGTGCCTGGTTTTCGACGACCAGGACGACATGCTGGAGGCCTATCGCCGTGGGGATCTGAACCGCGACGTCGTCGCCGTTGTCCGCTTCCAGGGCCCCCGAGCCAATGGCATGCCGGAACTGCACTCGCTCACCCCGCCGCTTAGCGTGCTGCAGGACAAGGGGTTCAAGGTCGCCCTCGTCACCGACGGCCGGATGTCGGGCGCCAGCGGCAAGGTGCCCGCCGCCATCCACGTCACGCCCGAGGCTGCGTCCGGCGGGCCCTTGGCCTTCGTTCAGAACGGCGACGTCATCCGTCTCGACGCCGAGGCCGGGACGCTGGACATCAGGGTCGAGCCCGGCGTGCTGATGTCGCGGCCGCGCGCGCCGACGCCGCCCGCCCGCTCAGGCTACGGCCGTGAGCTCTTCGGCTGGATGCGGCATGCGGTCGGCGCCGCGGACACCGGGGCCTGCGCCCTCTTCGAGGCGGCATGATGAAATCTCAGTGGGTCGGTCTGGTTGGCGATGTCGGCGGCACAAACGCGCGCTTCGCCCTGGTGGACGCGCAGGGTCACGTGCGTCACCCACGCATCTTCGCCTGCAAGGAGTACCCGAGCCTGGCGGACATCATCGCCGAGTACATCGAGACGACGGCTGGGCGAAAGCGCCCGCCGCGCGCCGTCATCGCCGTCGCCGGCCCGGTCCTGGGCGGCGAAATCACCTTTACCAATCTGGACTGGCTGGTGTCGGAGGGCGACCTGCTGGCGCAGTTCGAATTTGAGGCGGTGGCCCTGATCAACGACTTCGCGGCCCAGGCCATGGCCTGTCCGCTCCTGGAAGGGGCTGACCTTTCTGCACTGGGACCCAAGCTCGAGCGGGCGCACGAGTGCCCGGTCGTGGCGCTCGGCGCCGGCACCGGGTTCGGCGTCGCGGGCCTGGCGCGCAGCGAGCGGGGCGATATCGCCATCGCCACCGAGGGCGGCCACGCCGGGTTCTCACCGGCCGATGAAATCGATGTCGAGATCTGGCGCTGGATGAAGGCCGCCTACGGCCGGGTGTCGATCGAGCGCCTGCTGTCGGGTCAGGGTCTCTATGACATCTATCGCGTGCTCTGCGCGCTCCAGGACCAGCTGCCTTCGCTGCAGGACGAGCGGCAGGTGACCACCGAAGGCCTCGTGGGCGACCCGGTGGCTGGTGCGGCGCTGGACCGGTTCGCCGGGATCCTGGGCTCGGTGGCAGGGGACCTGGCCCTTTCCTTCGGCGCGCGGGGCGGGGTCTACGTCTCCGGCGGCATCGCGCCGCGCATCGCCGACAAACTGTCCAAAGGCGCATTCCGGGCGCGGTTCGAAGACAAGGGCCGGCTATCGGACTACGTCAAAGCGATCCCGACCTATCTGGTGCTGCACCCCTATCCCGCCATTCTGGGGGCCGCGCGCGAGTTGGAGCTGATGGAGCGGCTATAGGGCAGGCCCGCCAGCCTTGCGCCGCCTGCCCGGGGACCCCATAACCCGCCCCATGTCAGAGCCCGCGCCGAGCCGGCGCCTCTATATCAAGACCTACGGCTGTCAGATGAACGTCTACGACAGCGAGCGGATGGCCGATGTGCTGCGTCCGCTGGGCTATGGCATGACCGATGATCCGGCTCTGGCCGACCTGGTGGTGCTCAACACCTGCCACATCCGCGAGAAGGCCACCGAGAAGGTCTACTCGGAACTTGGCAAGCTGCGCGAACTCAAGGACGAGCGTCGGGCGGGCGGCGGGGCGATGACCATCGCCGTGGCCGGCTGCGTGGCCCAGGCGGAGGGCGGGGAGATCATGCGCCGCCAGCCCGCCGTGGCCCTCGTGGTGGGCCCGCAGGCCTATCACCAGCTTCCGGAGCTGATCGCCCGCACCCACCGCGCACGCGGCGAGCGGCTGGCCGCGGAGTTCGCGCCGGACGCCAAGTTCGACGCGCTGACGGCCGTACGCAACCCCGGCGGCGTCGCGGCCTTCCTCACCGTCCAGGAGGGCTGCGACAAGTTCTGCACCTTCTGCGTGGTGCCCTACACCCGCGGCGGCGAGTGGTCGCGGCCAGCCGCCGATATCGAGGCTGAGGCGCGCAACCTGGCGGCGCAAGGCGTGCGCGAGGTCACCCTGCTGGGGCAGAACGTCAACGCCTACTCGGGTCCCGACCAGGCCGAGGGCGGGGGGCTGGCGGCCCTGGTCCGCCAGCTGGCCGCGATTCCGGGTTTGGACCGCATCCGCTACACCACCAGCCATCCGCGCGACATGGACGAGGCGCTCATCGTGGCGCACGGCGAGGTCGAGGCCCTGATGCCGTACCTGCACTTGCCCGTGCAGTCCGGGGCTGACCGGATCCTGAAGGCCATGAATCGCGCGCACACGGCCGAGAGTTACCTGCGGCTGATCGAGCGCGTGCGGGCGGCGCGCCCGGATATCGCGATCTCCGGCGACTTCATCGTGGGCTTCCCGGGCGAGCGCGACGCGGATTTCGAGGCGACGTTGGAGCTGGTGCGCGCGGTCGGCTACGCAAGCTGCTTCTCGTTCAAGTATTCGCGCCGCCCTGGAACGCCGGCCGCCGCCATGCCCGGGCAGGTGGCCGAAGCCGTGAAGACCGAGCGGCTCGCGAGGCTCAACACCCTGCTCGATGAGCAGCGCCATGCGTTCAACGCGGCTCAGGCGGGCCGCAGCCTTCCCGTGCTCTTCGAGAAGGTCGGCCGTCATCCCGGCCAGCTGATCGGCAAGAGCCCCTATCTGCAGGCGGTTCACGTGACCGCCCCGGATCGATTGATCGGCCAGATCGTTCCGGTAAGGATCGAACGCGCCGTCGCCAACAGCCTGGCGGGGGTCCTGGAGGGTGTCGGCGAGATGGAGCCCGCTTGAGTCGCGCGCCGGAGTTTATCGCCCTTTCCGACGTGGCCGTTCGCGCAGTCGCGGGCGCCAATAGCCGCCATACGGCCCTTATTGAGGATGCGTTCGGCGTCCTGCTGGAAACGCCCGGCGGCGGGGTCTCGCTGAGCGGCGACGCCAAGTCGCGCGGTCATGCCAAGCGCGTGGTCCAGGCCATCGCCTCGCGGGCCGACCAGGGTCTGGAAATCGCCGAGGCGGATGTCAGGGTCGCCATCGGGCAGGCGCGTTCGGGCGAATCCATGGGCGGCGGGGCCCTGCCTGTGGGTCGCCGCGGGCAGGTTGCGCCCAAGACGGCGATGCAGGCGACCTACCTTGACGCCCTGACCCGGTGCGAACTGGTCTTCGGGCTGGGGCCCGCCGGCACGGGGAAGACCTTCCTGGCCGTCGCACATGGCGCCGGGCTGCTGCTGCGCGGCGCCGTCGACCGGCTGATCGTGTCGCGACCCGCCGTGGAGGCCGGGGAGCGGCTGGGCTTCCTGCCGGGCGACCTGAACGAGAAGGTCGATCCTTACATGGCGCCGGTGTGGGAGGCGTTGACCGACATCCTGGGCGCCGAACAGCTCCGCCGACGCCGCGAGAAGGGCGAGATCGAGGTCGCGCCCATCGCCTTCCTGCGAGGCCGCACGCTGAGCCACGCCTTCGTCATCGTCGACGAGGCCCAGAACGCCAGCCGGGCGCAGATGAAGATGGTGCTGACGCGGATCGGCGAAGGCGCCCGCATGGCGGTCACCGGCGACCCGACC
>JANPKX010000604.1:0-5778 GCA_031426235.1 Alphaproteobacteria bacterium
CCCGCGCGCCCATGTCGATCACCACCTCGCCAGCCGCCTCGTTGAAGGCCGAGAAGCGGCGGGTGGGGCGCACGGCCAGGGCTTCGGTCCACTCGGCTTCGTCGAGGTAGAGGCGGGTTGGCTCCAGCGGGTGATACTGGCTCTTGCGATCTGGGTTCGCGCGCGCCTCGAACGAGTCGGCGATCATCGCCATCCGCTCCGAACGGGCTTCGCGCGCCAGGTGATCCAGCGCGATCGCCGTCTCGGCCGGCAGGTAGTCGAACAGGTTGGCCAGGTCGGGGTAGAACAGCGGCAGGTAGTGCTCCATGCCCGCGCGGCGGCCGCCCTGCGAAATCGTGGCGTAGAGGGGATCGTCGCCCGGGGCCCCGAAGGTCTCCAGGTAGCCCGTGCGGAACCGGCTGACGGCGTCCTTGTCCAGAAGCGCCTCGCTGACCGGCAGCAGCGACACGGATTTGAGCTGCTTGGTCGACCGCTGGCTCTCAGGGTCGAAGGTGCGGATCGATTCCAGGGTGTCGCCGAACAGATCCAGCCGCACTGGTTCCTCAGCGCCCGGCGGGAAGACATCGATCACCCCGCCTCGGATCGCGAACTCGCCTTTTTCGGAAACGGTCGAGGCGCGGCTGTAGCCGTTGACGGCGAAATAGGTCTCCAAGTCCGCGATGTCGACCGCGTTGCCGGGCAGAGCCGAGTAGCTGGCGCGCTGAACCGCCTTGCGCGGCGGGACCCGCTGGATGATTGCCGGGATCGTGGTGACCAGCAGGCGCGGCGTCTTGTCGAAGCCTTCCGCCAGGCGCGACAAGGTTGCCATGCGCTGCGCAGAGACCGCCGCTGAAGGTCCGACACGATCGTAGGGCAGGCAGTCCCAGGCGGGGAAGGTCAGGATCTGGATGCCCTGGCCGAAGAAGGCGAACGCGTCGCTGAACGCCGACAGCCGCCCCGCATCCCGCGCGACGAACACGGAAAGCCCACCCCGCGCCTTGACCATGTCGGCCATGACCAGGGCGTCGAAACCCTCCGGCGCGCCGACAAGGTCCAGTCGTCCGGGATCATCAGCGACGCGGCGCAGGGTCGCGGCATGCGCAGGCCGGTTGCCGTCAGCCACCGCGCGGACCCTTAGGTTCGTCCCGGAAGACTTTGAGTTTCCGCATCAAGGGACCGTCGAACTCGGCCGGCGTCGGCTCCCGCTCCAGGATCCAGCCGTAGAGATCGTGATCCGGCACGTTCAGCATCGCCTCGAACAGATCGAGTTCCGCCGCGCTGAATGTCGAGACATAGAGATCCGCGAACGGCCCCAGGATGAGGTCCGCTTCTCGGAAGCCGCGGCGCCAGGCGCGGAGCTTCAGCATTTTCAGGCGGGCGTTTTCGCTCGTCATCGGAGGCAGCGGCATATAGAGCGGCGCGCCCGTCCGCGCCAGCCAGTATGATGACGACATGCGGCCGGAGATTCTGTTTCCGCTCTTTTCCCCGATCACCACGCTGAAAGGCGTGGGGCCCCGCGTGGCGCCGTTGCTGGCCCGCGTGGCGGGGCCGCTCGTGCGCGACGTGCTGTGGCTCCGCCCCCATTCGTTGATCCGGCGCACGCCCGCCGTGCTGTCGGCCGCCCTGGACGGTCAGGTGATGACGTTTGAAGTCGCCGTGCAGGACCACCAGCGCCCCCGCTCCAGCGCCCAGCCCTGGCGGGTCCAGGTGGCTGACGATACCGGGCTGATGACGCTGGTCTTCTTCGGCCGCTTCGCCGAGCAACTGGAACAGCGCCATCCCGTCGGCGCGCTGCGCATCATATCCGGCAAGGTCGAGGAGACCCGGTTCGGTCGCCAGATGCTCCACCCCGACTACATGGTCTCGGCCGAGAAGCGCGCGGAGATCCCCGAACTGGAGGCGATCTACCCGGCCACCGAGGGGCTGCCGCCTCGCCGCGTCCGTACATTCACCCACGAGGCCCTGGGCCGCGCGCCCGAGATGCCGGAGTGGCAGGACCCGGCCTGGCTGGCGCGCGAAGGCTTCCCAACCTGGCGCGCCGCCCTAGCCCGCGTGCACGAGCCCCTGAGCGAGGCCGACCTCGATCCGGCCAGCCCGCACCGTCGCCGTCTGGCCTACGACGAACTGCTGGCCCACCAGCTCGCCATGGCCCAGCGCAAGGCTGCCCGCCGGCGCGAACCCGCGCCTCGGATCGCCGCCGGCATGCGGGCCGATCGGATAAGGGCTGCGCTTCCCTTCACCTTTACCGGCGCCCAGGACCGCGCCCTTGCCGATATTCGCGCCGACTTCGACGCCGGCGAGCGCATGAGCCGGCTGATCCAGGGCGACGTGGGATCGGGCAAGACCGTGGTGGCCATGTGCGCCATGGCCGATGTGGCCGAGGTCGGCGGCCAGAGCGCTCTCATGGCGCCGACCGAGATCTTGGCGCGGCAGCACTTCGAGACCTTGGCCGGGCCCCTGGCGGCCCAGGGTATCTGCGCCGTGCTGCTTACCGGTCGCGACAAGGGCGCCCAGCGCACCGAAAAGCTGCGGGCCATCGCGAGCGGCTCGGCCCAGGTGGTGGTCGGCACCCATGCCCTGTTCCAGGACGCCGTCGCCTACCAGGCGCTACAGTTCGTCGTCATCGATGAGCAGCACCGCTTCGGCGTGGCCGAACGCCAGCGCCTGCAGGCCAAGGGGGCCGGCGTCCACCTGGTCGCCATGTCCGCCACCCCGATCCCGCGCACCCTCGAACTGACGATGTACGGCGACCTCGACGTCAGCCGCATCGACGAGAAGCCCCCCGGCCGCACGCCGGTCGCCACCCGCGCCGTGCCCATGACCCGCCTGGACGAGACGGTTGAGCGCCTGCGGGGCGCGGTGCAGGGCGGCGCGCAGGCGTTCTGGATCTGCCCGCTGGTGTCGGAATCCGAGCTGACCGATCTAGCGGCCGCTGAGATGCGCGTTCTGACCTTGCGCAAATCTATTGGGGCGGGCGTGGGCCTCGTTCACGGCCAGATGCCCGGTCCGCAGAAGGACGCCGTCATGGCTGACTTCGCCGATGGACGCCTGCAAGTGCTGGTCGCCACGACCGTCGTCGAAGTGGGCGTCAACGTGCCCAACGCGACCATCATGGTCATCGAGCAGGCCGAGCGGTTTGGCCTCGCGCAACTGCACCAGCTTCGCGGGCGCGTCGGGCGGGGGCGACGCGAGAGCGCCTGCGTCCTGCTCTACGATCCGCCGCTATCCGAGACCGCCGAGCGCCGCCTCGACATCCTGCGCCGCACGGACGACGGCTTCGCAATCGCCGAGCGCGACCTGGAACTGCGCGGCGGCGGCGACGCGCTCGGCCTGCGCCAATCCGGCCTGCCCGACTACGTCTTCGCCGACCCCTTCATCCACCGCGACCTGATCGCCGTCGCCGGCGACGACGCCCGCCTGATCGTGGCCCGCGACCCCGAGCTGACGAGCGAGCGCGGCCAAGCGCTACGCGTGCTGCAGGAACTGTTCGACTGGAAGGCGGGCCTGGCGCTGCGGGATGCGGGGTAGCCCGCGCGCGCTCAGCGATCACGCGGCGTGCGGCAGCCTGGACATCGAGCTCTCGTGCGTGATCCTCACGCTGAGGCCGTCGGCGGTGCTGGCGACGACCATTCGGGCGTCAAGCTGCTTGACCAGGGCCTGCACGATCACCGTGCCCAGTCCGCCGCCGATCGCGGCGGGCTCGGGGCCCTTCGGCTTGCCGACCCCGTTGTCCGAGACCGCCAGGCTCCAGTCGGCGCTGTCGCTGCTGTAGGTGACCTGCACCGTCGCGCCAGGTCGATCGACCGGGAAGGCGTACTTGACCGCGTTGATGACCAGCTCGGTCACGATCAGTCCGATGCTGACCGCCTGCGCCGAACCGATCTCGCCACCATCCGCCGCCACCGTGAGTACGGTCGCGCGGTCCTCGCCGATCATCGAGGCGGCGAGGCTGGCGCAGAGCTTGGTCAGATAGGGCCCGACGGCGATCTGGTCGATCGCCTCCGTGGCGTGCAGGTGAGACTGGACCTCGGCCACCGACATCACCCGCTGGTGCGCATCCCGCAGGTGGCCCCGCGTCTCCTCCGAGGTCACGGCGCGCGCCTTCAGCATCAGGATGCTGGCGATGATCTGCAGGCTGTTGGCGACCCGGTGCGACATCTCCTGAAGCAGGATGCGCTTCTGGCGCAGCAGGTCCTCGGTCCGCTCCAGCAGCATCTGCTTCTCGAGCTCGGTCGCGCGCCGGGCGGTGACGTCGGTGAAGGCCAGCAGGATCGTCATGTTGGCGCTGTTATCGTAGAGCACCTTGCGGGCGTTCAGCAGCATGATCCTGCGGCCGATGCCCGGGAACTCATGATCGACCTCGAAGTCGTCCATGGCCGTATGCTCGGGGAGGATCGTCTCCAGCAGCAGGCGCAGCATCGGGATGTTCCACTGCCCATCGCCCAGGTCGTAGAGCAGGCAGCCGTCGGTGTCGGACACATCGACCTTGAAGGTCTCGCAAAACGCCCGGCTCGCCGCAAGCACCCGGAGTTCCGCGTCGAGAACGAGCAGGGGCTCATGGATCGTGTTCACGATCGCCAGCGCCAGGGTCTGGGCGTCCTCCACGGCTCTGAGGGCGTTGAACATGGCGACGGCAATCCGATCCGGCGCGCGATTGCGGGGCCTGCCGCGCGGCGGAGCGCCGTCCGGGACACCCTAGACCCGCCCGCGCCGAATGTCGTGTCCTGCGTAGCTTGCTGGCGAGGTGGCGGGCGGCCAAGCCATGGTTAAGCTCTGTGTTCAGGCATTAAGTCAGTGGCCTCATCCGAGCCACTGCCGATACTGCCGGGAAACGCTGATAAGGGCCCTAAGGTCGAGCTGACGGAGCCTCGCATGCGAGTGAACTGGGTCATGCTGCTCGGAGTGGGGTTTGCCGCAGGACTGGTCTTGCGACCGCCTGCTCAGGCTCTCATTGAAATGTTTACCCACTGGTGAGAGCCGAGCTGCGTCGATAGCAGGGAGGGTGCCCGCATCTGTGTGGGCATGCGCCTCGACAAACTGAGGTTAGGCAAACGCTACGTTCTGTCTGCGGTCAACTGCGACCCGACGCCTCCAGACGACCTGATGTTTTTCCCAAAGTACTTGGTCCGGGCATGTCCGGAAATGCAGGGATTTTCGCTAAAGCGCGGAGAACGCTATATTTCCGTCAGGTTGACTGATGGCCGGGTGACGAAGATTGCCAAATCGGCGAGCGTGACTCTGCCCTAGGCGCAGGGCGTCCGCTTCCTACCCGCTGAGAATTTCGGAAGTCCGGCCGGCACTCCGATCGAAGGACCCCAATTGCGTGGACGGCACCGCCGGGACCCTACCTACCCCTACCCACCCCCCGCCATTGCCAACCCCGCCGCCGCCTGGCGCGTCGCGATGAGCGATTGGCCCAGCACCATGCCGCGCCAGACATCGTCGTCGACATAGAAAGCCGCCCGGATCTGCGCCTTGATCGCCGGTGCATCCGGGCCGGCCGGATCGCCGCGCGCGTGCAGCCAGTTGTCGGCGCGCAGGGCGTCCATCACCTGGGCGCTGTCGACGGTGCCGTACTCCAGGGCGATGGCGGTCACGCGGGCATGGGCCATCAGCCGCGGCGCGGCGTCCAGCCAATCGCCGGCCAGCCTGGCGGACACCGAATGGCCGCCGTGCATGCTGGCGGCGGCCAGGCCGTGCCAGAGCGTCGCGCGCCGACACTCGTCGGTGTCAGGCGCAGCGCTGACGATCTGCTCGGCATAGCCGGTCGGTCCCAGGCCGGTATGATAGTCGATGATG
>JANPKX010000605.1:0-7837 GCA_031426235.1 Alphaproteobacteria bacterium
CGGTGGGTCGCAAGGAGCCGACCGGGTTCCACGAACTGTCCTTCCGCCTCGGCAAGGGGATGATCAGCCTTGGCGACGAGTACATGTCGACGCTGGCGTTCCAGGGCGACCTGCTGGTCGTCTCGCTCCAGACCCTCGGCCGGCTTTTCACCAACCCGCGCCGAATTCGCTGGGCGCCGATCTTCGGCCAGATGGAGCGTGCCGGTCTCGACGCCATCCCGATCGTTGCGGTCACCACCTTCTTCATCGGCGCCGTGGTCGGCCTCCTGGGGGTCAACATGCTGCGTCAGTTCGGCGCGGAGGTGTTCGCTGTCGAACTCATCGGCGTCTCGATGCTGCGCGAGTTCAACATCGTGATCACGGCCGTGCTCCTGTCGGGTCGCTCGGCGTCCGCGTTCGCGGCGGAACTCGGCTCGATGAAAATGACCCAGGAGGTGGATGCCATGCAGGTCATGGGCGTCGACCCCTTTGAGGCCCTGGTGCTGCCCAGGTTCGCGGCGCTGCTGATAACCATCCCGCTGCTGACCTTCATCGCCACGCTGGCGGGCCTGCTCGGCGGGCTGGTGGTGACCTGGACGACGCTGGGCCTGGGACCGACCTTCTTCCTCCAGCGCATCGTCGACAATGTCGGCGTCACGCATTTCTACGTCGCGCTCGCCAAGGCCCCGATCATGGCCGGCACCATCGCCGGGATCGGGTGCCGGCAGGGTCTGCTGGTTGGCGGCGACGTGGAATCGCTGGGTCGTCGGGTGACGGCCGCCGTGGTCCACGCCATCTTCGCCGTCATCATCATCGACGCCGCGTTCGCCCTCCTCTTCATGGAACTCGACATATGAGCGACGTGCAGGCGGAACCGGCGATCCCCGATGCCGACGAGCTGACCCGCGAGGGGCCGGCCATCGAGGTGCGCGGCCTGTGTTCGGCTTTCGGCGCGCACGTCGTCCACGAACAGCTCGACCTCACCGTCCGGCGCGGCGAGATCCTGGGCGTCGTCGGCGGCTCAGGTACCGGCAAGTCGGTGCTGCTCAACACCATCATCGGACTGCGTCAGCCCGACTCCGGGTCGATCACCGTCTATGGCCAGGAACTTCAGCGGGCGTCTCGCCGAAGCTGGAGCGCGCTCGAGCGGATGTGGGGCGTGCTGTTCCAGGGCGGCGCGCTGTTCTCGAACCTGTCCGTGCGCGACAATGTGGCCGCCCCGATGTTCGAACACACGACCCTGTCGAAGCGTGACGCCTACGAGCTGGCAGACCTCAAGATCGCCATGGTCGGCCTTCGCCCTGAGGCGGGGTCGCTGAAGCCGTCAGAGCTGTCGGGTGGCATGCGCAAGCGCGCCGGCCTGGCGCGCGCGTTGGCGTTGGATCCGGAGCTGGTGTTCCTCGACGAGCCCACCGCCGGGCTGGATCCGATCGGCGCGGCGGCCTTCGACGAGCTGATCCAGGACCTTTCCGAGAGCCTGGGCCTGACCGTCTTCATGATTACCCACGACCTGGACACCCTTTACGAAATCACCGATCGCGTGGCCGTCCTGGCCGATCGCCACGTCGTGGCCGTGGCGCCGGTCGCGGAACTTGAACGCTCGGACCACCCCTGGATCCGCGAATACTTCCTGGGCGCACGGGGGCGCGCCGCCCGCGGCGCCCGGCGCGAAACGGACGCTTGATGGAAAAGAATGCCAACTACGCCCTCGTCGGCCTCTCCACCCTCATCCTCACGGTGGCGATGGCGGTGTTCATCGTGTGGATCGCGCGTTTGAACCTCAACAACCAGTACGACGTCTATGACATCGTATTCGCCGGGCCCGTGCGCGGCCTGAACGAAGGCGGCGAAGTCCACTTCAACGGGATCAAAGTCGGAGAGGTCACCAAGATTGCCCTCGACAAGACCAACCCCAACAACGTCATCGCGCGGGCCCGGATCACCGAGGACGTGCCGATCCGGACCGATTCTTTTGCGACCCTGGAGCCGCAGGGCATCACCGGGCTCAACTATATCCAGATCAGCGCCGGGACAGCGACCAAACCCTTGCTGAAGGCGGAGGCTGATGCCCGGTGCGAGCGCGTGACCGGCGGCTGTATCCCGATCCTGAAGAGCCAGCGCAGCGCGATCTCCGATCTGCTCGAAGGCGGCGGCACCGTCCTGACCCGCACGATCGAGGCGTTGGACCGGATCAACCGTGTCATGTCGGACCAGAATGTGAAGACCCTCTCGGCGACCCTGGCTGACATTCAGTCGGTCACGGCGGAGCTGCGTGATCGGCGCGCGGTCATCGCGGACGCCCAGGGCGCCGTTCAGCGCGCCGACGAAGCCCTCCAGGAGATTACGCGCCTGAGCAGCACGACGCGGGAGGTCATCGACGGCGACGGCCGCCGGGCGATCAAGAACCTCGCGGACGCCTCGGCCGAGGTCAGCGTGGCCGCCAAGGAAACCCGCACCATGGTGACGCGCCTGCAGGGTCCCACCAGCGACTTTGCGACGAATGGCCTGCCGCAGATCACCGCCACCGTCATCCAGCTGCAGAGCGCCGCCGAGGCGCTGGAGCGGCTGGTCAATGAGATCGAGTCCAGCCCGACAGGCACGCTCGGCAAGCCCGGCGCCACCGAGTTGAAGGTCAAGAAATGAACCGCTGGTCCAAACCCCTCATCCTCGCCGTCATCGGCGCCACGTCGCTTGGCGCCGCGGGGTGTATCTCGCTGCTTCCCAAGGCCAAGCCAACGGATCTCTACCGGTTCGGGCAGACGACGCCGGCCGCGTCGGAGGCGGCCAAGGGCGGTACGGTCGGCGTGCTCAGGGCCACCTCGACCTTTCAACGTGAGTCCTCCGGCGACCGCCTGCTGACCATTACGGGGGGCAAGGTGGCCTATGTGGCGGAAACCCGGTGGGTGGCTCCAGCTGTCACACTCTGGGATCAGGCCCTCCTGGCCGCCTTCGACGCCGACGGCGGGCGCGCCAGGCTGGTGTCGCGCGGCGAGCCGGCGGCGGTGCCCTATATCCTTCGGCTGGACGTGCGGAACTTCGAAGCCCGCTACGAGAGCGGCCCGAAAGCCGCACCCATCGTCGTGGTCCGCGTGCGCGCCGCTCTGACGGGCCGCGACAAGGGCCAACTTACCGAACGCATATTCGAGAGCCGCGTCACGGCCGCCGACAACCGCGTCTCCGCGATCGTTCCGGCTTACGACAAGGCTGTGGCTGACGTGCTGAAGGATATCGTGGCCTGGACCAACGACCTCGCGGCGCCGGTCTAGGCCGGCAGTCCGGCCTGGCGCTTGGCTGCGATGAGCGTGTTCTGCAGCAGCACCGCCACGGTCATCGGTCCGACGCCCTTGGGCACCGGGGTTATCCAGCCCGCGACCTCGACCGCTTCCTTGTAATTCACGTCGCCGACGATCTTGGTCTTGCCGGCCGCCGCCTGCTCAGGGTTGTCGAACGGAACGCGGTTGATGCCGACGTCGATGACGCAGGCGCCCGGCTTGATCCAGTCGCCGCGGATCATCCGCGGCCGGCCGACGGCAGCGACCAGGATGTCGGCCAATCGGCATACCGAGGGCAGGTCGACGGTGCGTGAATGGGCCATGGTGACGGTGCAGTCCGCCGCCAGCAGCAGCTGGGCGATCGGCTTGCCCACCAGCAGCGAGCGGCCTACGACGACGGCGTGCTTGCCGGCCAGGTCGCCCAGGGCCGACCTCGCCAGGATCAGGCATCCCGTCGGCGTGCACGCCACCAACGCCGGCAACCCCGCGACGAGCCGGCCCGCGTTCACGACGTGCAGACCGTCCACATCCTTTTCCGGACCGATCAGGTCGATGACAGGCTTTTCGTCTAGGTGCCCCGGCAGCGGCAATTGGACCAGGATGCCGTGGATGGCCGGGTCTGCAGCCAGCTCGGCCACCAGGGCCATCAAGGTCTCCTGGGTGGTGTCGCCCGGCAGCAGGTGGGTGACGGAGTGCATGCCGGCGGCGCGCGAGCGCTCGCCCTTGGACTTCACATAGACCTGACTGGCCGGATCGTCACCGACCAGCACCACCGCAAGGCCGGGCTGCAGTCCGTGCTCCGCGCGCAGCCTGGCGACCTCGGCCGTGACTTCGGCCTGCACGCGCTCGGAAACGGGTAGGCCTTCGAGGATGTGCGCGGTCATGGCCCGCTGCTAGCGCCTGAGGCCCGCGCGCGCAATCGCAGCCAGGCCGCCACGGCCCAGGCGTGGGCGTCGCGGTCCAGCCTCGTCAGCGCCGCGACCGGATCGACCCACAGCAGGCGATGATCATGCTCGATCTTCAGGGCGGGATCTTCGGCCGTGACCCGACCCATGAAGAAGACGCCCCGGCTGTTGCGAACCACGCCGTCGCCGTTACGAAAATAGTGATCGGCATGGACGAAGGGTTGGGCGTCCAGCAGCGCCACCAGCCCCGCCTCCTCGCCGCACTCGCGGACCGCCGCCTCCGCCGCCGTTTCGCCAGGATCGATCCCGCCGCCCGGCAGATCCAGCACCCGGCCCCGCCGACCGCGCGGCGCTTCCACAAGGGCGATCAGCCCCTCCCGCTCCAGCACGGCGAACGCCACCGGACGATCGGCGTAGTCGCCGTCGAGGCCCGGCTCGCCGAACTGCGGGACCGCCATCAGTCCACCGAAGACAGGGCGACGTAGGGGTCGACTTTGCCGGACAGCACGTCCTGCACCGCGATGGGCTTCCAGCCGACGTTGGTCTTGGCGCTGGCCCGCCAGGCCTCCACGATCAGGTCGCGCAGCTCGGCCGCACCCACCGCCAGTCGCGCAGTCGCGAACGCTCCGCCCCGCGGGTCGCCGGCCTTCATGCCGCCGGCCTTTTCCATCTCGAACAGGGGGATGACCTGGTCGCGCGATGCCAGCAGATAGTCCGTCACGCGCTGCTCGACCGGACAGCCGCACGAACGGAACGGGCCCACCTGGGCCGCCACCTGCGCCTGGGAGACCCGGGCCTTGACCAGTTCCCCCTCGAAGGGCGCGTGGATGCGTGCGGTGGTGTAGCCGTTCGGGTTCGGGTAATCGCCCCAGCCGTTGTAGTGGATCGAAACGTGCATCGGCTGACTGCCGTCGCCGACGAAGTGGCCGAGTTCGCCGATGTCCTTGAGAATCAGGGCTTCACGGCGGCGGATGTCCGCCTTGAACCAGGCCCTGTTTGCCTTCCAAGCCGGATTGGCGATGGCGGCGTTGAGAACCCGCCAATAGGCCAGGTTGATGGTCAGCTGCTGGTAGCGGTCGATGATGGCGTAGGGCAGGTACCCCGTCTTCCATTCATCCAGGTTGAACAGGCGAAGCTGCGCAGCGTAGTCGGCGCGCGTATTGGCCAGCGGAACCATCGTCGGGCCGCCCAGCAACTTCCCCTGCTCGTCCAGGTCGACGAAGTGCGCGCCTTCGCGATCCGTGTCGTGGAGCCGACCGGCCCCTTTGTGCCGATCCGGCTCGCGGGACAACTCGCCCACGTCGATGCGGCTCTGGACAGAGCGTAGGAAGGTCGGCATCTCGGCCGGCAGGCCGCGCATGGCCTCCTGTCCGATCATCCGGTGGCCGGCGCCGCCCCAGGCCAGGGCGACGGCGGGAAGCGCCGAAATCACGGCGGCGAGCAGGACAGGCGCCAAGCGGTGCATGGGCGATCTTTGCCCCGGACACGCCGGCCCTGGCAAGCCGCCTCAGACGATGTTTAGCGCGGTCTCCACGCGCCCGATCCAACCGCGCACGGCCGGATAGGACGCCAAGTCGAAACCGCCCTCCCCGGCCAGCCGCGTGTAGGCCACCAGGGCGATATCGGCGAGCGTCACCCGATCGCCGACCAGAAAGGCGCCCGACGCCAGGCCGTCTTCCAACCTCTGGAGCGCCGCCTTGCCGCGCTCGACGAGCCGCGGCTCCAGCCCGGCGACCGGCTGGCCTTGGTACTTCACCTGGAACCGAGCGACGGCGACGTAAGGCTCGTGGCTGTACTGCTCCCAGAACATCCATTCCAGCATGCGCGCACGATCGTAGGCGTCCGACGGGATGAGCGCCGAGCCCTCGGCCAAATGGAGGATGATAGCGTTCGACTGCGCCAACGGACGGCCGTCATCCAGCACGGCCAGTGGCACCTGACCCGCGGGGTTCAGCGCCAGGAACTGAGCAGTCCGCGAACCGCCAGCCATGATGTCGGTCTCGATCCAGTCGTACGGCCGGCCAAGAAGGTCGGCGACCCACTTCACCTTCAGGCAGTTTCCCGAGATGCTGTCGCCGTAGATTTGCATAAGCGCCCCCGTTCGAGGGACGTGTTGTCGACCAATTTTCCTGGGTGCGGCAAACGCTTCCCTCTCGGGCACTGTTTAGATTTGCTCATAGCCAGCTGTAGCGCAGCCGTACGGGGTTGCCCTGTTAACGATCGGCCGGTAGAAGACAGCCACTCCAGTTCAACGACGAAGGAGACGCCGTCCATGCGACGCCGCCTCGCCGCCCTGGCAGCCTTTTCCGCCATTGCCGCTTTTTCCAACGCACAAGCTGCGACTCGCGATCCCGTGGGTGACCTGCTCGCCTCGGTTATTTCGGGCGCCCTGCCCGGTACGGGCGTGTTCAACGTCAAGGCCACGCTCTATCACGCCGGCGCCAGGGGCGTTGGCGCGCTGGACAGCCTGGGGTGCCGCGTCGTGCCGATGCGCACCATCGCCGTGGACAAGTCGATCATCCCGCGCCGGACCGTGATCTTCATCAAGGAGACGGTGGGCCTGAAGATGCCCGATGGCGGGGATCATGACGGCTACTGGTACGCCTCCGACGTGGGCGGCGCGATCAAGGGCAAGCGCATCGACCTCTACACCGGCCATGGGGCCGCCTCGATGCGCCCCATGCAGAAGCTGAACCTGAGCACCCTGACGGCGGTGAAGGTCGGCAATTTCACCGGTTGCCCGCCGAAATAGCGGTCGTCATCCCGCGGTTTGTCCGCGGGACCCATCGCTCCGCATCGCCTGACGCCGGGTCGGCAGGTCCTGCGCGCGGCTTGCCCCCATCTAGGCGACCGAGGCTTGGCTCCCGCGGACAAGCCGCGGGATGACGATTGCGTCCGGGGCGTGCTGATGATCGACAAACCCAACTTCTTCGTCTTCACCGGCGGCGGCGGGACCGGCAAGACCACCCTGATCCGCCACCTGCAGGCGATAGGAGAACGCGTCGTCGAGGAGAACATCCGCGCCGTCATTCGCGACCAGGTCGCCGGCGGCGGCTCAGCCGTCCCTTGGATCGACGCCAAGGCCTGCTGCGACCTCACCACCGCCCGCGACACCGCCGACTTCGACCGCCTGGCCGGCGAGCGCGCCCGCGTGTTCTTCGATCGTGGTCTCATGGACATGTACGGCGCGAACGGCGTTACGCCCTCAGCGGCGCTGGTCGAAGCCATCCGAACCCGCCGCTACAACGTCTGCGTCTTCGTCTTCCCCCCGTGGCGCGACATCTACCAGACCGATACGGAGCGCCGCGAGGACTGGTCGCGGATGGAAGCCGTGTTCGACCAGATTATCGCCACGCTGCCGACGCTCGGCTACGCGCCCGTCATCGTGCCGAAGGCCGGTGTTGAGGCGCGCGCCGCGTTTGTGCTGGCGCGCACGGCTCAGGTCTCGACGAACGCGCGCTCCAGCACGAAGTCGCCCGGATTGGCCAGCGAGCCTTCCACATAGCCCAGGTCCAGCAGTTGCTGTTTCAGGTCCGCCAGCACGGAGGGGCCGCCGCACAGCATGACCCGGTCCTCGTCCTTGTTGAAGGGCGGCAGCCCCAGGTCTGCGAACAGCTGGCCTGACGCGATCAGGTTGGTGATCCGGCCTTGGGTCTTGAACGGCTCTCGCGTGACGGTGGG
>JANPKX010000606.1:0-1881 GCA_031426235.1 Alphaproteobacteria bacterium
GCTTCATCTCGCCGATCGACTCGTCGTAGGTGATCTTGCCGAGGCGGACCAGACCCCAGTTCTCGTAGATCCTGGCGTGCAGGAAATACTGGTTCACCGCGGTCAGCTCATTGGTGAGCACCGCGTTCAGCAGCCTGATGATCGCCTTGTCGCCCTGCATCGCCGTCGCTCCGTGGTCCAGTTAAGGCCGCAATGACCTGTGCGGAACCGCCCTGTCAAAGACAATGTCTGCGACTGATTTGCGGTTGCTGAAAAACCCGCGAAAACGTCTGCGAATGATTGGCGATTGCTGAAAAACCCCGGGATTCGGGACTATTCGGCGGCGTACTTCAGGACCTGGCGCTCTTCGTCGATGAGCTTGCGCATGTCGCACACGCACCGCGCGCACTGGACTGCCGAATCGCACGCCTTGAAGATCTGTGCGGGCCGCGTCGCCCCGGCCGCAATGGCCGCGCGCACCTGACGCTCCCGGATCCCGTTGCAATTGCAAACGTACATGAGCCTCCAGATAGCCTGTTGCGAACGCGTTTGCAAGTCATTCGCAAAACTTGCGTGCGACTTCATCCGACAGCTGCGACCTTGTAAGGAGCTCCGATGGCCACCCCGCTTTGCCGTCTCTACATCCTGACCCCGCCGCGCCTCGACGATCTGGCGGGTTTCGGCCATGCGCTCGCCGGCGCGCTGGATGCGGGCGACGTCGCGGCGCTGCAGATCCGGCTCAAAGACGCGCCCGATGACGTGGTCGCCGCGGCCGTCGATGTGCTGACCCCCATCGCCCATGCCCGGAACGTCGCGGTGATCCTCAACGACCGGCCCGATCTGGCGGCACAGCTGGGCTGCGACGGCGTCCATGTGGGCCAGACCGACGCCAGCCTGGGCGATGCGCGCAAGCTGATGGGTCCGGGAGCGATGATCGGCGTCACCTGCCACGACAGCCTGCACCTGGCGATGGAGGCGGCCGAGGGCGGCGCGGACTATGTGGCGTTCGGCGCCTTCTATCCGACGACGACCAAGGATGCGCCGACCCGCGCCACCCTGGACCTGCTGACCGGCTGGCAGACCGACATGGTGATCCCCTGCGTGGCGATCGGAGGCGTCACGGTGGAGACCGCGCGCGAGGTCGCTCGGGCCGGCGCAGACTTCGTCGCCGTATCAGCCGGCGTCTGGGCCCACGCCGAGGGCCACGCCGCAGCCGTCAGGGCGCTGAACCGCGAGATCGCCGCGGGCGTCGCCGAGCGGGACGCCTAGGCGCCGGACGCGGGGTTTGCTTGCCTTGTGGGAATGAGGCCACTAGGTAGCGGCCTCCACACCGCCTGAGATCTTTTGAGACCGTGAGCACCCAATCCGCCCTGCTGAAGGTGATGAGCGACGCGGCGCGCAAGGCGGCGCGGGGGCTGAACCGCGATTTTGGGGAACTTGCGGAGCTTCAGGTGGCTAAGAAGGCGCCGGCCGACTTCGTCTCCGCCGCCGATCTGAAGGCCGAGCAGGAGATTTTCGACGTCCTGAGCAAGGCCCGGCCGGGCTACAGTTTCCTTGGCGAAGAACGCGGCCTGATCCCGGGCACCGACAAGACCCACACCTGGATCGTCGACCCGCTGGACGGCACCACCAACTTCCTGCATGCCATCCCGCACTTCGCGATCAACATCGCCCTGCAGCGGGAGGGCGCCGGCATCGTGGCCGCCTTGACCCACAACCCGATCACCAACGAGACCTTCTGGGCCGAGAAGGGCCGCGGCTGTTTCGTCAACGACCATCGTCTGAGGGTGGCCGCGCGCCAGAAGCTGGACGAGGCGGTGATTTCGACGGGCATCCCGCATCTGGGCCACGGTCAGCACGCCCGCTTCCTGAAGGAACTGCACCAGATGACCCAGAGGGTCG
>JANPKX010000607.1:0-23451 GCA_031426235.1 Alphaproteobacteria bacterium
GCTGGGCGGGCCCGGCGATGGCGAACTGGCCAGGAGTCTGCGCGATGTGGCGGGCAAGGGATTTATCGACCTCGCCGGCAAGGCGGACCTGCTCACCGCGCACGCCTGCTTGAAGCAGGCGCGGCTGTTCATTGGCAACGACAGCGGAGCCATGCACCTCGCCGCCGCGGCCGGAACGCCGACGCTGGGCCTCTTTGGTCCCTCGGACGATCGGCTCTACGCCCCCTGGGGCGAGCACACGCGGGTGGTGCGGGGCCACAGGGGCTTCGAGCAGATCAAGGCGGCCGATCCGGGCTTCGACCAGATGATCTGTCACATGATGGACCTCTCGGTGGAGACCGTCGTGTCCGCCGCGAAGGACCTGTTGAAAGCCACGGCCCCGATATCGTAGCGGCCGCCGCGAAAAATCCACACGGTCGGTCGAATCCCACCTTCCTTGCGCGTCTACCCCGTGACGCACGCTTGCGCGTCGGACACTCTGGCCCGAAGGGGGATTACCCATGAAGTACATGCTGCTGATCTATGAGCCTGAAGACGTCTACGAGGGGCCGGAGGGGCAGAAGGCGCTCGGCGAGATCGTGGCCAAGCATATGAAGCTGGGCGAGGATCTGCGCGCCGCCGCCGTCGCGTTCGGGGGCGCGCCGCTCCAGGGCTCGGCCACGGCCACCACGGTGCGGACCGGCCCGGACGGCGCCCAGACGCTTCACGACGGACCCTTCGCCGAGACCCGCGAACACCTCGGCGGCTACTACGAGATCGAGGTCGAGAACCTGGACCAGGCGATCCAGTGGGCGCGCCAGGTGCCGGTGATGCCGGGCGGCATGATCGAGGTGCGCCCGCACGCCGTCTACGGTTGAGCGCGCAGCGATGAGCACATGGGGTCAGCTGATCGCTGCGGCGCGGCCTCATGTGATCGCCGCCCTCGCGGCACGCCTGCGCGACCTGGACATGGCCGAGGACGCCTTCGCCGACGCCAGCGCCGCGGCCCTCGTCGCTTGGCCGATAGAGGCGCCGCGCGATCCGGCGGCCTGGCTGTGGCGGGCCTCTTTGCGCCGGGCTCTCGACGCCAAGCGCCGAGCCGCCGTGCGCGATCACGCCGTCTACGACGCCCCCGAATCCCCGCCCACGCCGGAGGAGGCGCTGATGGCCGCCGACCAGCCGATCCCGGACGAACGCCTGCGCCTGATCTTCGTCTGCTGCCACCCGGCCATCGCGCCTGAGTCCCGCGCCGCCCTGACCCTGAAAGTGGTGTGCGGCCTCTCCACCGAGCGTCTCGCGCGCGCCTTCTTTATCGCCGAACCCGCGATGCTGCAGCGGATCACCCGCGCCAAGCGCAAGATCGCCGCAGCCGGCGTGCCCTTCGAGGTCCCGGGCCGCGAGGCCTGGCCCGAGCGCCTTGAGGCCGTGCTCTCCACCCTGGAGGTAGCCTACGTCCAGGCCTATGAGGACGCGGCGCTGGCGGGCGAGGCCGCCGGCTTCGCCGACGAGGTCCTGCGCCTTTCGGGGCTTCTCGCCGAGCTGGCGCCGCACGAGCCGGAAGTCCTCGGCTTCGCCGCACTGGTCCGCCTCGCCGAGGCCCGCCGTCCCGCCCGTCTGGACGACGCCGGCGCCATGGTTCCCCCGGACCGTCAGGACCTGACGCTCTGGAACGGCGGCCTCATCCGCGACGGCGCCGCCCTGCTTGCCCGCGCCGCCAACCTGGGACGATCAGGTCCGCGCCAGATCCTGGCCGCCATCCATGCCACCCACTGCGCCCGCGCCGAGAGCGGCCGCACCGACTGGCCAGCCATCGCAGCGCTCTACGACATCCTGGCCGACCTGCGCCCGCACGCCGCCATCGCGGTCAATCGCGCGGTCGCCATCGGGGAGGCCTTCGGCGCAGATGCCGGGCTCACCCAATTGGCGAAGGTTCAGGGCATGGACGGCTGGCTGCCGTTCCAGGTCGCACTTGCGGCCCTCAGCGCAAAGGCCGGCCGACTGGAGCCGGCCGCAGCGGCCTATGAAGCCGCTCTTGCGCTCAACCCTGCGCCGGCCGAGCGCCTCTATCTTGAGGCGCGCCGTCGGGACCTTGGCGGGTCAAGTCAACCCGTGCGCCGCGGGGATGGGTGACGGCGGGCCGTCCGGCGGGGCCAGCAGGCTCTTGGGGTCCGCCCCGTGCAGCAGGCGCGCCAGCAGGTCTTCGGGATCGTACGTCACGCCCACGGGGTTGGCCGCGAACGCTTCGGAGTTCATCAGCGCCTCGCCTTCCGCCGCCGTGCAGGCGTCGACCTGGAGTTCCATCCGGTTGCCGTCCGGGTCACGGTAGTAGAGGGACAAGGTGATGCCGTGATGTATCGGCCAGTAGGGCACGATGCCCTTGGTCTTGAGCCGCCGATAGGTGTCGAGCAGGTCGTCGACGCTGGCATAGGTGTAGGCCACGTGGTTGACGCCCACCTCTCCGCGTTCGGTCCCGCCGCCCGGCTTCAGGACATCCAGGTTTGCGAAGGCGAAACGGTGATGCTCGTCGTCATAGGTCATGAACGCCAACGCCGGGTCCTGGTGGACGACCCGGGCCTCGAACACGTCCTCGTACCAGGCGATCATCTCGTCATAGCGCCGGGTCTGGTAGACCACGTGCGCGAACTTCACAGGCTTTGCCACGGTGGTCCCCTCGCCGCTCCGGATGAACGATGGTCTTCCGGTCGGGCGCGATCCGCAACCCCTACTGACCCTCCGCCGGTCGGTAGCTGCGCGTCACGTGGCCAGCAAGCTCCGCCTCGGTGAACAGGACCGGCTTGGTCCGGTGCGCCGCGAACAGGGGCGACTGGTCGGCATAGTGGGGCGAGGCGGCATCCAGCGTGGCTGAGCCGAACTGGTGAATGCTGCGCGAGGTCCGGCGCCCCTTGGCGTCCCAGTCGACGAACATGACGTAGCCATCGCCATTCACGCCGCGCAGGCGGCCGTCCTTTTCCAGTGACCCATACAGCGCCCGGAAGGTGTCGGGTCCGCCGTCGACAGGAATGTCCAGGGCGCCGCGGCGCAGGCGGTTGACCTGCCCCCACTCCGGATCGACGCGACCGAAGACGCCCTTCAGGCGCTGCGCCGCTGAGCGGACCATCTGCAGCGGCGTCCAGTCGGGATGCACCCGGCGCTCCAGCCACATGAAGGCGACCAGGGCCGCGCCGCGGTTCTTCACGTCCGTTTTGCCATCCCATCGGCGAAGCGCCTCCTGGGCGGCGGCAAGGTCCGCGTCCCCGGCGGCATCCGCGGCCAGAACCGCCTTCACCCAGGCGGCCTCGTCCGAGCGCGCGCTGTAGGCCAGGTCGTACTTGTAGGTGTCGAACTCTTCCGCCGTGATCGAGCGGTCGGCGCCATAGGTTTCCTGGGCGCGGAAGGCGCGGTTGGTCATGTCGTCCACCGGCTGCAAGGCCATGGAGGCGGCGAAGTCGGCGGGCTTCAAGTCGTAGGCCGGGTCGGTGGCGCGAAACGGCGTGTTGTTGGCGTTGAACACCCAGCCGGACTTCGGATTCCAGATCTGCGGCGAGCGCGCGAACGGCAGCACCTTGGTCCAGATCAGGTCGCTCCGGTCGCCGGGCATCACCGGACGGGACCAGTCCACGCCGGCCTTGCGATCGGCATAGAGCCCGTTCGAGAGGTAGCCGATGTTCCCCTTCTCGTCGGCATAGATGTAGTTGACGGACGGCACCGCCTGCAGGGCCATGGCCGCCTTCCATTCCGTCAGGCTGCGGGCCTTGTTCATCGCGTAGTTCTGGGCCAGCTGCCGCACGCCGCCGGTGGTGGGATAGCGCACCGCGAAGACGCCCTGGGGTCCGCGGACCACGGGGCCGTGCGCCGAGCGCAGGATCTCCTGGGCCATGGGCTTGATCGAGCCGTCCGCCTGCTTCACCTGGATCTGAACCGTCTTGCGCTCCAGGTCGCGCCACTGGCCGTCCAGCCGGTAATGGTTGGCGTTGGCGGGGTTGATCACCAGCTTGAACACATCGTGCAGCCGGGGATGGTTCACCGTCGCGGCATAGCCCAGGTGGGCGTTGTGGCCGCCCAGCAGGAAGGGCGAGGCCGGGAAGAAGCCGCCGGCCACGTGCCAGCCCTCGCCGCTCTGGACCACCGCCTCGTACCAGGTCAGCGGCCCGGTCCAGGGCTGGTGGGCGTTGAACAGCAGCCGCGTGTGACCGTCCGCCGATCGGGACGGGGCCACGGCCACCGCGTTCGACCCCGACTCCTTTGGCTCCGGCACCTTGCCGGTGACAATCTGTCCGAACGCGCCGTCGAGGCCGTAGAAGGTCGGACCCCGGAACAGGGTGAAGGCGGCCAGATCCCTGCCGGTCATGGGCGCGAAGCCGGGCGCCGCCTTGTCGGGATGCAGCGCCACATAGCGGTTCACGCCCGCCGCGTAGCCGTCGAGCATGGCGCGGACATGGGGCGGGAGGTCGCGTTCGTAACCCGCCTCCAGAACGGCCGGGATGTTCAGCAGGTGAAAGAGGATGTCGCTGGGCACGCCGTCGCGGCCCTTGAGGCTCGCCAGCTGGCCGCGGGACGCCATCACGCTCTCCTGAAGGGTGGCGAAGTCGTCCTCCGACTGGGCGAATCCCAGTCCGTAGGCCGCGTCGGCGTCGGTCTTGCCCAGGACGTGGGGCACGCCAAACGTGTCGCGCCGGATGGTCACGTCGTAACGAACCGGGTCGGCGGCGGCGGCGGCGCCAAATGTTGTGCCGGCCAGCAGCAATCCCAGGCCGGCCACGAGGCCAGCGGCCTGTTCACGCGTCTTCATCGCCGACATCGTCGCTCCGTCTTCGTCTTTCGGGCTCCCGCCCTAGCGCCTGGCTGTTCGTGAACCCCGCACGGCGCACTTGCAAATCATACCGAAGTTTCGGCAGCGCGGTGACGTTCATCGGCCCTTGGCGTAGCGGAAGTCTTTCCTTTCTGGCGGGCTCCCCGTAACCCTCCCGACATGGACGCCGAGCGCCTCACGTCGACCGCCCCGTTCCGGGACCCGCGCTATGCGCCGCGTCGGCTTGAGGTCGAGACGCGGCCCGGCGGCGAGATCATCCTCAGCAACCCCGCGCCCTACGCGCAGGATCACCTGACGACCACCGCCTCGCTCGCCCACTGGGCGGCCCGGACACCGGATCGCGTCTGGCTGGCCGAGCAGTCCGGTGAAGGCTGGCGCACGCTGACCTTCGCCGAGGCCTGGCAGCGGATCGGCGCCCTGGCGGCCGGACTACGGGACCTGGAGGTCATCGGCGAGCAGCCGCTGCTGATCCTGGCGCGCAACACCATTGACCATGCCCTGATCGCCTATGCCGCCATGGGCCAGGGCATGCCCGTCGCCCCGGTCTCGCCGCAGTACGGCCTGCCTGGCGCCAACCTGACGCGCCTCACCCACGCGTGCCAGGTGCTGCGGCCGGCTGCGGTCTATGTGGAGGACGCGGCGCTGTTCGCGGACGGCCTGGCCGCGGAGGTCCTGGCGGGCCTTCCGGTCATCGCCGGGGCCAACCCGCGGCCGGGCGACGTGGCCCAGGCCGATCTCTACGGCCAAGCAGCGGCCCAACCCATCGCCACGCCGGACCAGCACGCCAAGTACCTGCTCACTTCGGGCTCGACCGGCCTGCCCAAGGCGGTGATCTGCACCCACCGCAACATGAGCATCAATACGGCCCAGATCGCCGCCTGCTTCGACGATCCGGACCCGCTGGTGATGGTCCACTCCGCGCCCTGGAGCCACAGCCTGGGCGCCAATTCGGTGCTGCACTACACGGCGCGCCGGGGTGGCACGCTCTACATCGACGCCGGCCAGCCCACCGCCGGGCGGTTCGCCGAGACGGTGCGGAACCTGAAGGCGATCGCGCCGACCTATCAGAACATGGTGCCCGCCGGCTGGATGCTGTTCGCCGAGGCGCTGGAGCAGGACCACGACCTGGCGCGGATGTTCTTCTCCCAGGTCCGGTTGCTGCAGTACGGCGGCGCGGCGCTGGGCCAGGCCTATGCGGACCGGATCCAGGCGGTCGCGGTGCGCACCGTGGGCGAGCGGATCAGCTTCGGGTCGGGCTATGGGGCCACCGAGACCGGCCCGACCGCCGCCAATGTCCACTGGCCGAACGCGCGCATGGGGCTGATGGGCCTGCCGCTTCCGGGCACGTCGGTGCGACTGACGCCGGTGGGCGAGAAGCTGGAGTTCCGGGTCAAGGGGCCGCAGGTCACGCAGGGGTACCTGAACCAGCCCGAGCTCTCCGCCGCGGCCTTCGACGAGGAGGGCTACTACCGCCTGGGCGACGCCGCGCGGCTGGCGGACCCGGACGACATCCATGCGGGCCTGGTGTTCGACGGCCGGCTCTCCGAGAACTTCAAACTCGCCTCCGGCACCTTCGTGATGGTCGGCGACCTGCGGATCACAGCCCTCAACGCGATCGGCGGGGCGGTCACCGACGCGGTGGTTTGCGGCGAGAACGGCGAGGCGGTGGGCCTATTGCTCTACCCGAACCCGACCCTGCCTCGCGCCGAGATCGAGGCAGCCGTACGCACCGGGCTCGCCGCCTTCAACAGCCGCGCGAGGGGGGCCGGCGGCAAGGTCGCCCGCGCCCTGGTCCTGCCCGACGCGCCCGACCCGCATTCCGGCGAGATCACCGACAAGGGCTACATCGCCCAGGCCCTCGCCCGCGCCCGCCGCGCGCAGGCCATTCAGCGGCTGTTCGCCGCCCAACCCGACCCAGACGTGATGGAGTTCTGACATGAACGGCGCCGACGCCCTGATCACGACCCTGGTGGCCAATGAAGTCACCGCCTGCTTCGCCAATCCCGGCACCAGCGAGATGCAGTTCGTGGCCGCCCTGGACGGGGTTCCCGCCATGCGCCCGGTGCTGTGCCAGTTCGAGGGCGTGGCGACCGGCGCGGCCGACGGCTATGGCCGCATCGCCGGCAACCCTGCCTGCACCCTGCTGCACCTGGGCCCCGGCTACGGCAACGGCGTCGCCAACCTGCACAACGCCCGCCGCGCCTACACTCCGATCGTGAACGTCATCGGCGACCACGCCACCTATCACCGCCAGTACGACGCCCCGCTGAACTCCGACATCGCCACCCTGGTGAAGCCGAACTCGATCTGGGCCAAGTCAGCCGACAATGCGGAAACCGTGGCCAGCGTGGCCGCCGAGGCGGTGGCCGCCAGCTACGGCCCGCCGGGGGGTCCGGTCAGCCTGATCCTGCCCGCCGACGCGGCCTGGCTGCCGGCCAGCGGCGAGGTGGTGCTGGCGCAGAAGCCCGTGCGCCCGGCCCCCGCCGGCGCGGCCGTCGACGCCGCGGCGCGAGCGATCAAGGCCGCCAAGAATCCCGTGGTGTTGATCGGGGGTCAGGCCTGTCTGGCGGGTGGCGTGGCCCAGGCCGCGCGCCTGCAGGCCGCCGGCTTCACCGTCTATTCCGACACCTTCATCGCCCGCACCCCACGCGGCGCCGGGGCCTTCGCGCCCAAGCGGATGCAATACTTCGGCGAAGCGGCCCTGGCCGAGCTCCAGGGCGTGGACCTGATGGTCTATGCGGGCACGACCATGCCGGTCGCCTTCTTCGCCTACCCGGACAGGCCCAGCGTGCTGGTGCCGGAGGGCTGCCAGACGCTGACGCTGGCCGAGCGGGCGGAGGACTCGCTCGCCGGCCTTGCCGCCCTGGCCGACGCCCTCGGCGCCCCAAAGCAAGGCCCGACCCAGGCGCTGGCCCTGCCGGACGCAGCCCCCGCCGGCAAGCTGACGGCCTACACGGTCGGCACGAGCATCGCCCGGCACACGCCGGACAATGCGATCTATTGCGACGACGCCGTGACCTCGGGCGCCGGCATAGCGGCCGCCGCCATGACCTCCCGTCCGCATGAGGTGCTGGCCCTGACCGGCGGCGCCATCGGCATCGGCCTGCCGCTCGCCATCGGCGCGGCGGTCGCGGCGCCCGACCGCAAGGTGCTCAGCCTCAACGGCGACGGCTCGGCGATGTATACGATCCAGGCGCTGTGGACGATGGCGCGCGAGAACCTCGACATCACGGTCGTCGTGTTCGCGAACTACACCTACCGCATCCTCAACATCGAGATGCAGCGCACCGGCGCGGGCGACGCCGGCCCCTCGGCGCGCAAGCTGCTGGACCTGGGCGAGCCCAACATTGACTTCGTGGCGGTCGCCAGGGGCCTGGGCCTGCCGGCGGTCAGCTGCGACACCGCCGAGGCGTTCGAGGCCGCCTTCGCCGGCGCCATGGCCCAGCGCGGCCCGATGTTCATCGAGGCGAAGATCTAGGTCTTCGCGTCAGGTCGAAGCGCGCGCACCATGGGTCGGAGCAGCGCGACGGTCTCGGCCTCTGCATCGCTGTCGGCGGCTTGGCGCCACGCGCTCTGAATGACTGCGACCACCTGCTCGGTGGGGTTGATGTAGATGCGCTGGCCGAAGGCTCCGAGCGCAAGGCAGGCGCCGGTGTGCAGCCCGTCGGCAAACGGCGCGCCGGGCAGCGACCACCAGTGATAGCCGTAGCCCGCCGGGCTGCCGGGCATCAGCCGACCGAACGCGGTGGCCACGCTGTCGGGCTGGCCGGCCAGGTCGCGCCAACCTGTGGGCAGCACCCGCCTGCCGTCGAACGCCACGCCGTCCTCCAGCATCAGCAGGCCGAAGCGACCGGCGTCCCGAAGGCGGAGACTGACGCCCATGCCACCCAACTCCAGCCCGCCCTCGGACTCCAGTTGCCAAACCGCGTCGGCCTCCATGCCGGCGGGCCCCCAGATCCTCTCGCCCGCATAGTCGGCGAGCCATCGCCCCGTGGCGGCCTCGACCACTGCAGCCAGCAGGCAGCTCTCGCCCGTCGAGTAGTTGAAGACAGCGCCCTGCGGGTGAGCGCGCGGCAGGGTGCACAAGAGGTCCAGGATGGAACCGGCCCGCCGGCTGCCCATGGCCTGGCCCAGGCGTCTGATGTCGGGTCCGTCGGAACGGTCGCCTTCGCTCCAGCCCACGCCAGAACTCATCCGCAAGAGATTGCGAACCATGACGCCCTCATAGGCCGACCCGCGAAGCCGCGGCAGGTAGCGTTCACACGGATCGTCCAGGCTGCCGATCGCGCCATCGTGCAGCGCGGCGCCAACAAGAGTCGCCGTCATCGACTTGGCGGTCGAGAAACTCGCCCAGCGGCTGTCCGGGCCATTGCCCATCCCGTAGCGCTCCAGCGCGATCTCGCCGTTCTTCAGGAGCAGGAACCCGGCCGTGCGGCGGCGGGCCATGAAGTCGTCAATGTCGAGCCGCGCCTCGCCCACCGGAAAGGTCTGTCCCTCCAGCGAACGGGCGTGCGGTGGAAGCGGGCGAACGGCGCGGCCGCGCGGCATCGTGCGGTGCGGCCAGATCTGGTCCTGGTTGCGGAGGGTCGCGGCCTGGTTCTCGGCTGTCGTGTTCATGATGTTTGCGACCGCCCGCTCCGGAACGTCGCCGACTTGCGCGCTCGTCGCATCCGTCAGTTGGCCCGAGGCCATGGCCCGCTCCGTCTCCACCAGGACGGCGCTCCATCCCCCGGTTCACTCGGCGCTGGCAAACCACACTAAGTTGCCTTGCTGAGGCTCCCGCGGTCTGGCACGCTTGTCTCCTGAAAGTCGGTTGTCTGGCCGCCCGGCGGTTTTCCTCCGGTGTTCTACCCTCACGCTTCATTCAAACGAAAAACGCCACGCAAACGAAAAAGGCCCGCGGATCGCTCCGCGGGCCCTCGTCGTTTCTAGCGAGACCTGTGATCAGGTGTTGCCGGGCAGCTTGCAGTTGCCGGCGAAGGCGCAGCCGGTGGCCGCGATGGCGCTGACCGTCGGCGTGCTCTGGTACTCGATCACATAGCCCTTCAGCTTGTCGGAGCAGGCGACCTCGACAAAGGTCGTGCCCTTCTCCGTCTTGCCGATCACGCGGCTATTAGAAACCACGCAGGTGGTGTCGGCGCGCTGCTTCTTGAGGTCCGCGGTCAGGTCGGCATAGCCGGGGTCCTTGCTCATGGAACACTTGAAGCCGGCCACCGGCGCGCGGCCGCACGCCAGCATCTGGCTCTTCTGCCCAGCGGTGGAAATCAGCACGCCGCCCGAGCCGTCCTTGCAGACCAGCTCGACCACTTCCTCACGCGGGTTGCGGGTGGGGAACAGGGCGTACTTCTCGACGTCGCACTTGGAACCGGCGCCGGTGACCAGCTTGGTGTAGAGGGCCGCCTGCTCCGTCAAGGCCGCGCGGGCGTCGGTCAGTTCGCAGCCGCCCAGGATCTGCGTCGCCTTGGCGCACTCGTAGGTCTCGGTCAGGGCGCCGGCGGCGCTGGCCTTGTAGATGTAGCCCTTGCCGTCCTGGCAGGAGGCTTCGTAGAAGCTCGCCCCGTCCTTGGACATGCCGACGAACCGGCGATCCTTGACCGCGCAGGCGTTGTTCGCGGCGGTGACATACTTGTCGACGATCATCAGGCGGGCGGCCTTGTCGCCGATACCGCATTTGATGTTGGTCTCGGCGTCGTCATACATCAGGCAGTTCTGCGCCTGGGCCGGCTTGGCGGTGTCGAACGGGACGCTGGCGACCAGGATGTAGCCGGCGCCGCCCTGGCACGCGACCTCGACATAGGTGTTGGATTTCGTCTGGCCGATGCCGCGCGCCTGTTCGGGGATGCAGTCCATCCCGGCGGTCTTCAGCAGGGGCTGCAGCAGGGCCTTGGGATTGTCGTTGCCCGGAAGCATGCAGGGCGCGGACGGGGGCTGGCCGGGCGCCGGGGGCGTGTTGGCCTCGATGCAGCTGTAGGCCGTGACGGGGCCGGCTTCGGCGGCCGAGAGCACATAACCCATGGCGCCGGTTCCGCAGGCGACTTCGTAGTAGGCCGTCTTGGCTTTCTTGTCCTCGCCGATCAGCCGGGCATCCGAGATCTGGCAGGGCAGGCCCGCGCCCTGGACGACGGCGGGCGCCTTGGCCATGCCGGCCTTGCGGGCCGCGTCACTGACGGCCGGCGGGGCCTTTTTCTGCGAGACGGCCATGGTGGGCATCGTCAAGGCCGCCATCAGCGCCACGACAAGCGCCACCGCTCCCGCGCCAATTGCTCTGGGCGTCTTCACCGTTGTCATCTCCTGGGTCGTGACCGTTTGGGTCGTGATTTTCGCGCACATAAGCGCTGTGAGGTCGCGTGGGTCAAGCTGCCCCGCAATGCGGGCCGAACTGTGACGTCGATTCATGAGGTTAGCTTGGCCGTACCTGGCCCCTGGGCGGGCAGTGACGGCACGGAATCGCTAGAGCCTCTGAACGCGCAACCTCGAGCCGTGAACCCCGGTGACGCGCACGTTGCATCCGATCGCAAGAGGCTCGTCGTCCTCGAGCTCGGCGGCCCATTCCTTACCGTCGATGGCGACCCGGCCGGCGCCCCGGGTGAACGGCTGCACCGAGTGACCGACCTCGCCCACCAGGCGCGCCACATTGTCGTTGATGTCGTCGCCCGGCGCGGCGCCCGACCGCGGCAGATACCGGCGCGCCGCCAGGGTCGAGACCATGGTCAGCACCGCGAAGACGAGCACGGTGGTCGGCACATCGGTACCGGCAAGCCCGACCACGACGGCGGCCACGGCCGCGGACGCTGACGCCCAGAGCAGCCAGCCCGTGCCGGTCAGCACCTCCACGCCCAGAATCAGGGCCGAAAGCCCCGCCCACCACCAAAACGGCTGGGCGGCGTAGAGATCGGCCAGCATGTCCATGCGCGTCAGGCTCCCGTCTGCGGAACCGCGCCGGTCCCACGGGGACGGGGCGCGGCCGGGCGAGCCGGAGACTCGGATGTAATCGATTTCACTAGCTCGCCGATGCCGCCGATGGACCCCACCAGCGCGCCCATCTCGGCCGGCACGATGACGGTCCTTTGCTGCGGGCTCTCCGCCAGCTTGGCGAACGCCTCGACGTACTTGAGGGCGACGAAGTAGTTGATGGCGTTCACATCGCCCTTGGCGATCGCGTCGGAGACCATCTCGGTCGCCTTGGCCTCGGCCTGGGCCGAACGCTCACGGGCCTCGGCGTCGCGGAACGCGGCCTCCTTGCGGCCCTCGGCCTGCAGGATGGCCGACTGCTTCTGGCCCTCGGCCACGGTGATCGCAGCCTGTTTTTCGCCGTCCGCCTCGGTGATCACGGCGCGGCGCTCGCGCTCGGCCTTCATCTGGCGGGCCATGGCGTTGGTGATGTCCGGCGGCGGCTGCAGGTCCTTGATCTCGATCCGCGCCACCTTGACGCCCCAGGGGCTCGTCGCCTGGTCGATCACGTCCAGCAGGCGGGTGTTGATCTGGTCGCGCTGGCTCAGCACCTCGTCCAGCTCCATGTTGCCCACCACGGTGCGCAGGTTGGTCATGGTCAGCTGGGTGATGGCGAAGTCCAGGTTGGTCACCCGGTAGGCGGCCGCCGCGGCGTCCATCACCTGGATGAAGACGATGGCGTCCACCTGGACCGAGACGTTGTCCTTGGTGATCACGTCCTGGCGCGGAACGTCCAGCACCTGTTCCATCATGTTGATCTTGCGCCCGATACCCTCGACGAACGGCGTCAGGAAGCTGATCCCGGGCTTCAGCGTGCGGGTGTAGCGGCCGAACTGCTCAACGGTGAACTCCCGCCCCTGCGGCACGATCTTGATGGCGCCCAGAGCGACCACCACGGCCAGGAACAGGAACACGCCTGCGACGATCAAACCCATGGCCCTGGTCCCCGACTACGCCTTGACCGTAGTCTATCGGGCGGCGAGCGGCTCCGCTACGGAAACCGCAGGCTGCGGCGGCTCGCCATGCTGGAGCCACGAAGCCCAGGTTGTTAGGCCATCGCCATGTCCGTCCAGAAGCTCCTGATCCTGCCGTTCGCCCTCGCTTGCCTCGCCGCCGCGCCGGCGCCCAAGGCCGCGTCCCCCCGACCTCTGTCGCCCACCGGCCCGTTCGACGCCCAGAACCCGCAAGGGCTGATGGACCTGCTGAGCGCGGCCGGCGCCAAGGTTCAGATCAAGGGGCGCGAGGCGGATGCGGTGTTCGTCACGGTCACCTCGGCCACGGCCAACTTCTCCATGCAGTTCGCCGGCTGCACGCCACAAGGCCGCGGCTGCCGCGCCGTGCTGCTGGACAGCCTGATGGACCGCGCCGCGGTCACCACCGGCCAGATCAACGGCTTCAACCAGACGTCCGTGATGTGCCGGCTCTACCAGGATCGCGCCGGCCAGGTTCACATCCTCTATTCCGCCCTGCTCTCGAAGAGCCTCAACCGCGACGACGGCGTCGATCACCTGGGCGCCTGGCAGGGCTGCCTCGCCGAGGGGCATGACTTCCTGAAGGACCCGGTGGGGTATCTGGCCAACGCGGCTTGAGCCGGATCAGCCGCGTCAGAGGACGCGCTAGACTGGCGCCTTGGCTCTGATGCCCGCCATCCGGTCGATGGCGCCTTCCGCCTCCGCCATCAGCCGCGCCACGATCTCCGCCGCCGGGAAGATCTCGTTCACCCCGCCGGCCGACTGGCCCATGGCGAAGCAGGAGCGGTCCGCGTCCAGGCCTTCGATCTGGCCGCCAATGCCGCCCATGACGCCTTCGCGGCTGGAGAGCATGGCCTGTTGCGGGAAGGGCTGGATGTCCTGGGGACGGGCCTCCCAGTCGGCGACGTAGGGGTTCTTCTTCACCCGCATCGGCTTGCCGGAATAGCTGCGGGTGCGCACCGTGTCCTCGTCGGTCGCCTCGACAATGGTGTCGCGGTACATCTGGCCGGCGTGGGCTGCGGCTGAGGCTATGAAGCGGGTGCCCATCCAGACGCCGCAGGCTCCGAGGGCCAGCATGGCCGCTAGGCCGCGGCCGTCGTAGAGGCCGCCCGCGCCGACCACCGGGATCTTCACCCGCTCGACCGCCTGGGCGACCAGCGGCAGCGTGCCGACGAGGCCGGTGTGGCCGCCCCCCTCGCCGCCCTGGCAGATCACCGCGTCGCAGCCCGCCTGCTCGGCCTTCACCGCGTGCTTCACGGCGCCGCAGACCACCATGACCTTCAGCCCGCCCTTCTTCAGCTTCTCCATGATCGGCATCGGGATACCCAGCCCGGCGACGAAGCTGGACGCGCCCTCCTCGATGATCACGTCGACCGAGGCTGTCAGGCTCTCCGGGCTGGCGGCCAGGAGGTCGACGCCGAAGGGCTTGTCGGTGAGCTTTTTCACCGCCCGCATCTGGTCGCGGATGAAGTCCGGACCGCGCCCCGCCATCCCCAATACGCCATAGCCGCCCGCGTTCGACACCGCCGCCGCGAGCTCGGCGTAAGAGACCCCGCCCATCCCGGCCAGCATGATCGGATGCTTCACCCCAAGCAGGTCGCAGAGCGGTGTGTGCAGGGTCATGACGAGATCCTCCCGATTTTCCCCGACCATGGCGCCGGGCGCCGCCCAAGGGAACCGTGACGCGAGGTCAGTCTGATCCGGCGCGTTGCAGACCTTGGCGCACCGCGCTACGCCGGGTGCCTAACACGGGAGCCCGCCATGGCCGGCCTGAAGGACAAGCGCGGCTTCATCGACAAGGAACGGCTGGACCTCAGCGAGCGCAAGGCCATGGAATACTGGCAGAAACGCTGGGGCGTCACGGCCGCGCAGCTCACCGCCGCGCACCGCAAGGTCGGACGGCTGACCAAGGACATCGCCGCCGAGCTGGGCAAGAAGCGGTGAGCGGGCGAGCGACCTGAGCCCACCCATGATCGCCCTGCTCGGCTTCGGCATGGTCGCCGCCTTCATGGGGCTGATCATGATGCGGCGGATGACGCCGCTGGCCGCCTTGATCGTCGTGCCGGTGATCTTCGGCCTCCTCGCCGGCGAGGCGGCGGGCCTGGGCGCCATGATGCTGGAGGGGATAACCAAGCTGGCCCCGACGGCCACGATGCTGATGTTCGCCATCCTCTATTTCGGGATCATGGGCGATGCCGGCCTGTTCGATCCTATCGTGCGCCGGCTGGTCAGGGTTGTGCACGGCGACCCGGTTCGGATTTCGGTGGGGACGGTCGTCCTGGCGGCCTTCGTTTCGCTGGATGGCGACGGCTCGACCACCTACGTCATCACCTGCGCGGCCCTCCTGCCGCTATACCGCGCCCTGGGGATGAGCCGGCTCAAGCTGGTGGGCTTGCTGATGCTGGTCAGCGGCGTCATGAACCTGACCCCTTGGGGCGGCCCCACGGCGCGGGCGGCGAGCGCTTTGGGGGTGGATGCCGCAGACGTCTTCGTGCCGCTGATCCCCGCCATGGCCGCCGGGGTGGCTTTCCTGCTGGGTCTCGCATTCCTGTTCGGGCGGTCCGAACGCGTGCGCCTGGGCCAGATCACGGCGCCCCTGCCCGTCGACGAGATACTGGCGGCCTGCGTCTCTTCGGACGCGGACGTCCAGCGGGACCGGCTGCTGGGGTTCAACGCCGCGTTGACGGCGACCCTGCTGGTGCTGCTGGTCTGGGGCCTGCTGCCGCTGCCAATCCTGATGATGATCGCCTTCGCCCTGGCCCTGGTGGTGAACTATCCCAGCCTTGCTGACCAGAAGGCGCGGATCGCCGCCCATGCGCCCAATGTGCTGGCGGTCGTCTCGCTGATCTTCGCCGCCGGCATCTTCACCGGCATCCTCGGCGGCACGGGCATGGTCGAGGCGATGTCGCGCAGCGTGGTGGCCGTGATTCCGCCCGCCCTGGGGCCCTACCTGGCGCCGATCACGGCGGCGCTCAGCCTGCCCTTCACCTTCTTCCTCTCGAACGACGCCTTCACTTCGGCGTCCTGCCGGTGATCGCCGAGGCCGCCGGGCACTATGGGATCGCGCCGGTCGAGATCGCGCGAGCCTCGCTGATGGGCCAGCCGTTCCACCTGCTCAGCCCGCTGGTGCCCTCGACCTACCTGCTGGTCACCCTTGCCGAGGTCGAGCTGGCCGACCACCAGCGCTTCACGGCCAAGTGGGCCGTGGCGGTCTGCGCGGTAATGGCCCTAGCTGCGATGGCGAGCCTGGCGTTCCCGCTGGTGCGTTGACCGTCAGGTCGCGGTCCAGGCCCCATCGACCGACAGCGCGGCGCCCGTCGCCGAAGCGCCCATGTCGGAGACCAAATAGAGCAGCATCCCGGCCAGATGCTCATACTCGACGAACGCCTTGTTGGGCTGGGCGGCCAGGATCACGTCGGTGATCACCCGGTCCTCGGGAATGCCGCGCGCCTTGGCCTGGTCGACCACCTGGGCCTCGATCAGCGGCGTCTTCACATAACCTGGGCAGATCGCATTGACCGTGATGCCGGTGCGGGCCAGCTCGACGGCGCATCCCTTGGTGAATCCGACGACCCCGAACTTGGCGGCGACGTAGGGGGCCTTAAACGCCGAGGCGACCAGGCCGTGGGCCGACGCGATGTTGACGATCCGGCCGCGGCCCTGGGCCTTCATGATCGGCGTCGCCGCCTTGGTAGCGTGGAATGTGGACGAGAGGATCACGGCGATCAGGGCGTCCCATTTCTCATCGGGAAACTCGACCACCGGGGCCACGTGTTGGATTCCAGCGTTGTTCACCAGGATGTCCAGGCGGCCCAGCTCGCGGTGGGCATAGGCGACCAGGTCGGCGATCTGGTCTGGCTTGGTCATGTCGGCGCCGTGGTACAGGACACGGGCGTTGGTGCGGCGCTGCAGGGCCGCACGGTCGGCCTCGATCTTGGCCGGGTCGCCGAAGCCGTTCAGCACGACATTGACGCCCTGTTCCGCCAGGGCGGCCGCCAGCGCCTGGCCGATGCCCGAGGTCGAGCCCGTGATGACGGCCGCGTGGCCTTCGAGGTGATAGTCCACAGCCATGGTCAGGCGTCCTTGCGGGAGTTGCGGGAGGGTGTGAGCGGCGCCGGTTGCGGCCGCTGAAAGGTGAATTCGTCGTCGGTCGAGAGCTCGGGCGCGAAGCGGTAGCCGGCCACGTCGAAGGCGCGCAGGTCCGCGGCCCGCTCGATCCGATGGTCGATGGCGTAGCGGGCCAACAGGCCGCGCGCCTTCTTGGCGTAGAATGAGACGATCCGCGCCTCACCACCCTGCTGCTCGAGGAACCGGCAGTTCAGCACGGGCAGGGCCAGGGCCTTGCGGTCGACCGCGCCGAAGTATTCGCCGCTGGCGCAGTTCACCAGGGTGGGGTCCTTGAGGTCCTGGCCGGCCGCGTTCAGCGCCTCCGACACCCGCGGGCCCCAGAAGTCGTAGAGGCTCTGGCCCCGCCGGGTCTTGAGCCGCACTCCCATTTCCAGTCGGTAGGGCTGGATGGCGTCCAGCGGCCGCAGCACGCCGTAGAGGCCCGACAGGATGCGCACATGGTCCTGCGCCCAGGCCAGGGCCTTGCGGTCCAGTTCGCGCGCCCGCAGCCCGGAGTAGACGTCGCCGTTGAAGGCGAAGGCGGCCTGCACCCCCTCGTCGGACGCCGGATCGAAAGCCTGGAAACGCTCGCGATTCAGCTTGGCCAGTTCGTCGGAGAGCGACATCAGCCGCTTCAGGTCGGCCACGCGGAGCCGGCGTGTGGTCTTGGCCAGTTCAGCGGTCTGATCGGCGAGCTGCGGCGTCGTAATCGCCACCGCCTCCGGTGCGGCGGTGAAATCGAGCGACTTGGCCGGAGAAAGGGCGATCAGCATCACGGCTGTCTTACGGGCGCGCGAGCAGGCGGCCAAGGGCAGCTAGAACAGAACCCGTGGATTGAGGATGCGGTGGGGATCCAGGGCGTGGCGGATCGCCCGCTGGGCCGCCAGTTCCACTGCCGACTTATAGCGCGCGCCCTCCGCCGTTTTCATGGCGCCCAGCCCATGCTCGGCGCTGATCGAGCCACCCAGCCCCGCGACAATGTCGTGCACGATCCGTGAACCCGCGTCCCGCCGCGCGGCATGCTCGGAGTCTGACGCGCCCTCCCCCCGCAACACGTCGTAGTGGATGTTGCCGTCGCCGACGTGTCCGAACGCCGCGATGCGGGCCCCCGGCGCGAAGCCCTGCATGGCCGCGGTCGCCTCGGCCAGGAAGGCCGGAACCTGGCTGACCGGTACGGCGATGTCGTGCTTCCACGTCGCGCCCTCCGGCTTCTGGGCGGGGGACTGGTTCTCGCGGATCGCCCAGAGCGCCCTGGCCTGAGCCTCGGTCTGGGCGACGACGGCGTCGGCAACCAGCCCCGCGGCCAGGCCGGTCTCCAAGAACCGCGCCATGGCGGTCTCGGCCGATCCGGGCTCTCCGGACGAGAATTCCGCCAGGACGTACCAGGGATGGGGCTCGGCGAGCGGATCGCGCGTGCCCGGGATGTTGCGCAGGGCGAAGTCCACGCCCAGTCGCCCCATCAGTTCGAAGGCCTCCACCGCCCCGCCGGTCTCGTCCTTGGCGCGGGTCAGAAGATTGAGCGCGGCCTCCGGCCTCGCGACCCCGATCATCGCGACGGCGCGGGACGCCATGACCGGGTGTAGCTTCAGCGCCGCGGCGGTCACCACCCCCAGCGTGCCCTCGGCCCCGATCAGCAGCTGCTTGAGGTCATAGCCCGTATTGTCCTTGCGCAGGCGCTTCAGCCCGTTCCAGATCTCGCCGTTCGGCAGGACCGCTTCCAGTCCCAGCACCAGGCTGCGTGTCATGCCGTAGCGCAGCACCTGGGTGCCGCCGGCATTGGTCGAGACCACGCCGCCGACCGTGGCCGACCCCTCCGAGGCCAGGCCCAGGGGAAACCGCCGCCGCACCGCCGCCGCCGCCTCGTGGACCTGCGCCAGGGTGACGCCAGCCTCGGCGACCAGGACGTCGTCGTAGGGCTCGACCTCGCGGATCGCGCGCAGCCGTTCCGTGGAGAGCAGGACCTCGCCCTGGGGGATCTGCCCGCCGACCAGGCCGGTGTTGCCCCCTTGCGTTGTGATCGGTTGGCGCGCCTCCGCGCAGATTCCGACCACGGCCGCCACCTCGGCGGTCATTTTGGGGAGGGCCAGGAACGGGGTGGCACCGACCCAGCGGTCGCGCCACTCGACCAGCTTAGGCGCGATGCGCTCGGGATCCTCGCTCCAGCCTGCAGGCCCCAGCGCGGCCTTGAGGCGGGCGATCACGTCGGAGGAAACGGGCGCGGGCATGCGCCTAGCCTAGTCTTTCACGGCGCGCTTCACCAATATATACTCCGGTATATACCGGAGCCCAAGCATGGCGATCCTGATCAAGAACCCCGAGACGGAACGCAAGGCCCGCGAACTCGCCAGCCTCCGCGGACAGAGCATCACGGCAGCGGTGGACGGGGCGCTGGAGCGGGCCTTAGCTGAGACGCCGCCCAGTCGGCGAAGACCGTCGCTGGAGGAAATGATCGCGGCAACTGAGGCGCTGCGCCGAGAGGCCGGGATCACCGGGCCGCTACCCCCGGTCACCAAGGCCGAGTGGGACGAGCTCAACGAGATTCCAGGCTTGGCCGAGGATGACGATTGATCGTCGTTGACGCGTCGGCATTGATCGCGATCGCCCAGTCCGAGTCCGAAGAACTGTCGTTTCTGGCGGTTCTACAGCGGGCTGACGTCGCCCACTTGTCAGCGATCAACTACGTCGAGGTCGGCGTGATCCTGATGCGTAGACAATTCATTCAGGATCAAGTGCGGCTCGACCGCTGGCTGGCCAGCGTAAATGTCAGCATAAACGAGGACCTTGAGTTAGGCCCGCAAGCCCTCGCCGCTTACTTGCGATATGGCAAGGGATACCACCCCGCCCGCCTGAACCTCGGAGACTGCTTCGCCTATGCCCTGGCGAAAGCTATAGACGCACCGCTTCTCTACAAGGGCGACGACTTTGGGCAGACCGACGTCCGCTCGGCGCTCTAACCCACGAACCCGGCGGCGCGGCGGAGGCGGTCGTTGATGGCTTCTCCTAGCCCTGTAGCCGGTATGGGCGCGACGGCGATGGCGGTGGGTGCAGTGCGGTCGGCGGCGCGGAGGTAGGCGAAGAGGTTGGCGGCGGCCTCGGTGAGGTCGCCCGCGGGGCTGAGGTTCCAGGGACCGCGGCCCGCGGGTCCGAACGCCAGCCAGGCTTCCCCCGGCGCCGGGTCGATGACGTCCAGCCGAACCGGGGCGTTGGGCGCGTAATGGCGGGTCAGGCGGCCAGGCGAGCGCTTGGCGTCCCCGTCGGCCTCAGAGAGCGCGCCGATGACCGCCTCGATGTCGGCCCGCGTCACGGCGCCGGGCCGCAACAGGCGGGGCGTGTCGAGCAGCGCCACCACAGCGGACTCCAGTCCGACCGCGCACCGGCCGCCATCGAGGGCGGCCGTGGCAAACGCGCCGGTCTCCTCCACCGCGTCGGCGAAGGTGGTGGGGCTGGGTCGGCCCGAGCGGTTCGCCGAGGGGGCGACGACCGGGCGTCCGAACGCCGCGATGAGGCTGTGCGCCAGAGGGTGCGCCGGCGCCCGCACCGCCACGGTGTCCAGACCGGCCCGCGCCAGATCGCAGACCGCCGCCGTGTCAGCGACAGGCAGCACCAAGGTCAGCGGACCGGGCCAGAACGCGGCGGCCAGCCGTTCGGCGCGATCGTCGAAATGGGCGATGCGGCGCGCCATGGCCACGTCGGACACATGGACGATCAACGGATTGAAGGCCGGCCGACCCTTCGCGGCGTAGACCGCGGCGACCGCGCGCGCATTGGAGGCGTCGGCGGCCAGTCCATAGACCGTCTCGGTGGGCATCAGCACCAGCGCCCCGTCGGCCAGCGCCTGGGCCGCTACGGCAAGGCCTTCGCCCGCACCGCGATCCGCACGCTCACCCGGGCCGGGATCTGATCGGTGTTCGCCCATTCGCCCCGCCCCACGCCGAACGCCGTCCGGTCGAGGCTGGTTACACCGCTGACCTCGGCCCTGTCGCCGGTGATCTTGAGCCGGAACGGCAGATCGAGCGGGCGCGTGACGCCGCGCAGGCTGAGCCGGCCCCGGGCGACATACCGGCCCTCTCCGGTCTTTTCGAAGCGCGTGGCGGTGAAGGTCGCCTTTGGGTGCGCCCCCGCGTCAAACCAGTCACCCGAGGGCAGGCTCGCGTCGCGCTGCTCATCGCCGCTCTTCACCGAGGCCAGGTCGATAGTGACGCTGACGCGGGAGCGGTCCAGGGCCTCGGGGCTGAAGCGGATGTCGGCTATCCAGCGGTCGAACCGGCCCTCAATCGGATCACCGCCCCACGAGGTCGCAAACCGCACGCTTGAGCCCGCCTCGACCCGCCAGGCCACCGGCTCGGCGGGCGCGGTGGACGCGGGCTCCGGGGTCGGCTGCGTAACCGAGGGCTCTGGGACGGCGACGGGCTCAGGAGATGCCGCGACCGGCAGCGCTTCTGGTGCGGACAGCGCGTGCGGACGCGCAGGCTGGACGAGGCGCCCGAAGGCGACCACGGCCACGAGTCCCAGGACGATGGCCAGCAGGCGCGGTTCCAGCCAGCGGCCCGCCCTGGCGCCGGGCGCCATGCGCGCGAGGACCGGGGTCTCGCGGTCGAGGAACTGATGCTTGAGCGCACCGGCCACATGAAGGGCGATCAGGACGTAGAAACCCTTGATGATCAGCCCATGGCTGGTCTCGGCAACGTCGTTCCAGACCGCCTTGGTCACCGGGGCGAGCTCCGCAAGTCCGGGCAGATGCGGCCAGGGCACGACGCCGAACAGCAGGGTGGGGAGCACGAAACGGCTGGTCGAGACCATGATCCAGCCGGTCAGGGGCATGCCGATCATCACGGCGTAGAACCCCCAGTGGACCACCGCCGAGAGCCGCCGCTCCCAGGCAGCGAGTCCCGCCGGCTCCGGAGGCGGCGGGTTGATCAAGCGCCAAGCCAGCCGGGCCAGGCTGAGCAGCAGCACCGTGATCCCCACCGACTTGTGCAACTGAACGACCGCGAAGGCCTCGGGCGTGCGGCCCTCCATCCGGCCGGCCAGGACCACCTGCAGGATGATCAGCGCCGCGATGGTCCAGTGCAGGACGATGGCCACGGTCGCATAGCGGGTCCGCGCGTCGGCGGACGGAATGTCGGTCATGCGCTACTTCTTCACGAACTCGACCTCGAACACCAGATCGACGATGTCGCCGGCGAACAGGCGCGCGGCGGTGACGCCGAAGTCCGAGCGCTTGATCTTGCCCGTCCCGGAGAAACCCATGCGGGTGCCGACGCCCAGCAGGCCCGGCCCGACTCCGTTAAACTCCACGTCCAGCACGATCGGCCGGGTCACCCCGTGGAAGGTCAGGTCGCCGTTCAACTGGCCCTTGCCGTCCGCATCGGCGGCCAGCGAGGTCGAGGTGAAGGCGATGACGGGGTATTTGTCGGGCTCGAAATAACCCGCCACCGTGCGGTTGAAGACATTGTCCTCGGTGTCGATGGACTTCGGATCGACCGTGATCGTCACCTTGGTGGACTGCCAGTTCGCCGGGTCATAGACGAAGCTGCCGCTCAGCACGTTGAAGCGCATGGTGTAGCGCGAGAAGCCGCCCATGTGCGGAATCCGGATCAGCAGGCTCGCGTGGCGCGGATCCAGGGCATAGACGCCGGCCGGGACCTTGGCGGGATCGCGGGTCGTCGGATCGGCCGCGGCGGCCCCGCCGGCCAGCACGACGAGCATCAAGGCCATGAGCAGCGCCCTCAGGGCATTGAGCGACATCGGCAAGCTCCTCCTGGTGACTTGACCGATGATACGCGCACAGGCTCCCCGATGGCTTCACAGAATCTCGCGTGTCGCTTTCGCTCGGGGAGCAGGCGCGATAGGAGAGCCGAGAGACTTGGAGCCCCGCCCATGACGTTCCGCGCCCCCGCCCGCGACCTGGCCTTCGCGCTGAAGACCATCGGGCACAGCAACCTTCTGGCGCGGTCCTATCCCGATCTGGATGAAGACACGGTCCAGGCGGTGCTGGAGGCGGCCGCGGCCTTTGCGGACAACGAACTGGCCCCGCTCAACCGCGCTGGCGACACGCAAGGGGCGCGATACGAGAACGGCCGCGTGACCGCAGCGCCGGGGTTCGCCGAGGCTTACCGTCACTTCGTGGAGCAGGGCTGGAATTCCCTCAGCGCCGATCCGGAACATGGCGGCCAGGGGCTCTCCAAGGCCTTGGAGCTCGCGGTGTTCGAGATGGTGCATGCCGCCAACATGGCCTTCGGCCTCTGTCCGATGCTGACCCAGGGCGCGATCGAGGCCCTGGCCCTGCACGGCACCGAACGCCAAAAGCGCCTGGTGCTGCCCAAGCTGGTCAGCGGCGAGTGGACCGGCACCATGAACCTCACCGAGCCCCAAGCCGGATCGGACCTCGCGGCCCTGACCACCCGGGCCGATCCGGACGGCGCCGGCGGTTACCGGCTGACGGGCCAGAAAATCTACATCACCTGGGGCGATCACGACGCCGCCGACAACATCTGCCACCTGGTGCTGGCCCGCACCCCCGACGCACCCCCCGGGGTGAAGGGCATCAGCCTGTTCCTGGCCACCAAGCGGCTGGTGGACGACGAGGGGAACCTCGGCGATCCCAACGACCTGCGGGCCGGCTCGATTGAG
>JANPKX010000608.1:0-2840 GCA_031426235.1 Alphaproteobacteria bacterium
TCATCGAATAGCAGACACGCTTCTCGCCGTTCAGCAGCGGCTTGAGGAACTTCTCCTTCTGGTACGGCGTGCCGTGGGCGATCAGGGTCAGGATGGTCGCGTCGTCCGGGCCCTGGCTGTTCATGCTCAGGGCGCCGACATAGCTCTCGCCCAGCTCCATCTGCACCAGGGCGTTGGCCAGCGGGCCCAGCCCCATGCCGCCGTATTCCTTGGGCACGAAGGGCATCCACAGGCCCTGCGCCCGCGCCTTGGTCCGCAGCTCGTCGATCACGGCCTTGTAGCTGGCCTTGTCCGTGATCCGCTCCTGGGCCGGAATGCACTCGTCATGCACCCACTGTCGCACCTTCAGCCGGATGGCCTTGGCCTCCTCGGGGATCTCGAAGTCGATAGACATGGCGCTGGTCTCCCGAACACGCGTTTGAAACGTGCCCGGAAGCGTGCGTCGGCGCCGGAGCGCTGGCAAGGGCGAAGTGGCGGGCGCCTGACGCTCCGTCAGGCGTGGAGTGCCGCCTCGGTGGCTTCCATCTCTTCCCGGATCCAGTCGTGGCCTGTGGAGATCATCACACCCTCCATCGCCATGATGTGGCCGCCCAGCCGCTCGCGGATATCCTGGGGCACGTCATCCCGCGCGGCGATCCAGCGGGCGATCTGATGGACGGCAAAGGCGGTGTGCAACGCCAGGCGGTCACGGTCGTCATCCGACAGTTTCATTTTGAACGGCCCTCTCACAGCGTGTCCTAGGACCAGGATAACACGCCAGGTTGGCTGCCGGATGCATGCGCCAGGCGGCAGCCGTTTGGCATGGCTTGACACCTCAAACTACGAGCGTAACGTCGCATCAACTACGGGTGTAAAATGGCGAAGATATCCGGCGCGGAAAGTCAGATCATGGAGGCCCTGTGGATGCAGGGCGAGATGACGGCGGAGGAGATTGTGACCACGGTCGGCCCGGCCCAGGGGTGGGGCGAGGCCACGGTCAAGACCTTGATCAACCGCCTGTTGAAGAAGAAGGCGCTGGTGTCCAAGCGGATGGGCGGCCGCGCGCTCTACCGTCCCCTGGTCAGCCGTGAAGAGTATGTCACAGGCGAGAGCCAGGGCCTGCTTGACCGGCTGTTCGGCGGCCAGATTGCGCCGCTGGTCGCCCACTATGCGCGGCACCGCGCGTTGTCGCCGGAGGAAATCGCGCGGCTGAAGTCGCTCATCGCGGAGTTCGAAACCGATGACGAGTGAGGTTCTGGCCCACCTGCTGCGGGTAAACCTGGTGGGCGCCGCCGCCATTTTCGCGGTCCTGATCCTGCGCCAGCCCGCCCGGCGCCTGTTTGGGCCGCAGACCGCCTACCTGCTGTGGGCCGCCCCGCCCCTGGCCGCACTCGGCGCCCTGTTGCCGGCGCGCACGGTCACTGATGCCGAAGACGCCGGGGCCCTGGCCGAGGCGGTCGCGGGCGTGTCCGGTCCTGCGTTGGTCATCTGGGTCGCTGGCACAGCCTTGGTCTTTGCCATCCTGGCCGTCCTGCAAGCTCGCTTTGCAGCCGCCGTGAGAGCCGGTTGCGGCGGACCGGCCGTCGTTGGCGTCGTCGCCCCTCGCATCGTCATGCCGGCCGAGGCGTCGATGTATGACGAGGCCGAGCGCGCCCTGATCCGGGCGCACGAGCGCGAGCATGTTGTTCGCCAGGATCCTCGCGCCAACGCCCTGGCGGCGGTGATGCAGGCGCTGTGCTGGTTCAATCCGCTGGTTCACGTCGCAGCCGCGGTCATGCGCCTGGACCAGGAACTGGCCTGCGACGCCGCCGTCTTGCGCCGCCTCCCGCAGGCTCGATGCCTCTATGCCAAGACCCTGTTGAAGACTCAGCTCGCCACGCAGGCCCTGCCGTTCGGCTGCCACTGGCCGGCGGCCCGACCGCACCCGCTGGAGATTCGCATTCGCCTGCTGCGAGACCCGCGCCGGCACGACGGCCTCGCCGGGCCGATCCTGATCGCCAGCTTCACCTTATGCGGGGCGCTGACAGCCTGGAGCGTGCAGCCGCCCGTACCCCGTCATGAGCCGCCGATCGTCGCCCTATGGGAAGCCGCCAGCCGCGGCCCCACCATGTCGGTGATGCTGATCACCCTGCCTCGCGATCCGCCGCCGGCGATGTCGGGCGTAGAGTAGCCTCGCGCCAACGCGATACACCTCGCTCATCCTGGCTAAAGCCGGGACCCAGATGGCATGAGTCCGTGTATCCCGCCCGTTACGCAGAGCTATTCCAGCCCGCCACAGAGCCACCGCATCTGGGTCCCGGCATTCGCCGGGATGAGCGGTGAAGGCGGCGGCGGCCAGCAGTGAACGCGTATAGCCCTCAGGCGTCCTCGGTCTCGGTCGCCGGTCCACCCTCGCCGGGCTCGAAGCTGCGCGGGGCGCGGCGACGGCGGGGCCGGACGGGTTTTTCCTCGGCGTCGCCGGGCGCCGGCGCGGGCCGGGCGGCCTGCAGGAACGCCGGGGCGTGGCTCTCGCCGCCATCCGCGTCGCGCAGCATAGGGCCACGCTCCTCGACGACAGGCTCGGCCACAGGCTGGACAGTCGGCGCAGGATCACGCTCGCCGCGCTCCGGGCGATCACCACGGTCGTACCGCTCCCGCCGCTCCTCGCCCTGCGGCCGCTCGGCTTGCGGGCGGTCATCGCGCGGACGATCGTCACGGGGCCGATCGTCACGGGGGCGATCACGGTTGCGGTCGCGATTGCCGTCTCGGTTCTGCCATTCGCCCCTTGGCCGGTCCTCCCGCGGGCGATCGTCCCTCGGACGCTCGTCACGTGGGCGATCTTCGCGGGGACGCTCGTCGCGATTGCGGTTCTGGTCGCGGTC
>JANPKX010000609.1:0-6145 GCA_031426235.1 Alphaproteobacteria bacterium
CAGAGGGCGAGCGCGGCGAAGGCGGCGACGATCGCGAGCGCGGCCAGCCCCGCCCAGCGTAGCCCACGCCGCTCGGCATCAGTGACGGCAGAGCGGGCCAGCTCGGCCTTGAGCCCGTCGTCGGCCTGCCCGCCCCAGGCGCCCAGGCGCGGCTCGAGGATCTTGTCGGTGACGAACCAGATGATCGGGGTGAAGACAAACACGGCGGCCAGGATGAACCACCAGTTGCCCAACGGGTTCATCGCCCAGGACGGGTCGATGATGCGCGCCGCCTCCTGGGTGAATCCGAACAGCAGGATGTCGGTCTGGCCCGGCGTGATGTTGCCGACAAAGCCGCCCGAGACCGCCGCGAAGGCCGCGCCGATCCCGACCAGCGGGTGGCGGCCGACAGACGCATACAGCAGGCCCGCCAGGGGAATGAACACCACATAGGCCGCATCCGACGCGTGGTGCGAGACCATGCCGATGATGGCGACCAGGGGCGTCAGGATCACCCGCGGGGCGTCCCGCAGGCTGACCCGGATCAGGGCGCTGAGCAGGCCCACCCGCTCGGCGACGGCGGCGCCCAGCATGATCACCAGCACCTGGCCCAGGGGCGCGAAGCCGGCCAGGGTGCGCGACATCTCAGTGGACAGCTTGCCGATGTTCTCTTCCGAGAACAGAGACTGAGCCCGGAAGGTCACCCGCCCGTCGGCCAGATCGCCAAAGGGCGGTGCGGTATCGCCGAGGTAGGCCAGCGAGGCCTCCCACCCTAGCGCCTGGCCCACCGCCGAGAGCACCATCAGCCCCGCAATCATCCAGACGAAGATCATCACCGGGTCGGGCAGGACATTGCCCAGGCGCTCGACGGCGCCCAGCAGACCCTTCAGGGGTCGTTCAGGGGTGGGGGTGGCGTTGGGCTGGCTCAAGCGGGGCGCTCCGTCATTCCTCCGACCTAGCACAGGACCGGAGCGGCGCCAGCGGCGGCGTCTTGGCCGGCGTCAGACGTTGAGCACGGCCGTGACCCGCTGCCCGCCCCGCTCGATGGTCACGCGCCAGGGTCGGGCGGGCGCGGCCACCGCGTCGACGAGATCGCGCGTGGCGCCGATCGGTCGGCCATTGACCTCGCGCACGATGTCGCCCGGCCGCAGGCCCGCGCTGAGGGCCAGGCCACGTCCCACCGCGGTGATCAGCACGCCGCCCTGGGTGAAGGCGTCCAGACCCAGCTCGTCCGCGACGGCGGGCGAGAGGTTGACCACGGTGGCGCCGTCGAAGGGGTTACGGCCGGTGAGGGTCCGCTCGTCGCGGGGCGGGCTGGCCGGGGGCGCTTCGGCGCGCAGGGTCAGGGTCTGGTCCCGCCCGTCGGCGCGGCGCACCAGCAGCGGGACGGTCTCGCCTGGGCGGTGGGTGTTCAGCGCGTAGCTGAGGCTGGCGGCGTCCAGCACGGGCTTGCCGTCGGCCTGCAGCACCACGTCGCCCTGGCGCAGGCCCGCGCGGGCCGCCGGACCGCCGGGCCACAGGTCGGAGACCAGCGCGCCCTGCGGCAGGGGCAGGCCCAGGGTGCGGGCGATCTCCGCGGTGACGCTCTGGGTGCGCGCGCCCAGCCAGGGCCGGACCACCCGCCGTCCGCCGCCGACGGCCGTCTCCACCACCCGGCGGACGACGGCGGCGGGGATGGCGAAGCCGACGCCCGCCGAACTGCCCGAGCGCGACAGAATGAAGCTGTTCACCCCGATCAGGTCGCCGTCCATGTCGACCAGGGCGCCGCCCGAGTTGCCGGGATTGATCGCCGCGTCGGTCTGGATATAGGCCGAGCCCGCCTCCCCCGTCGGATCGGTGGTGCGGTTGAGGGCCGAGACAATGCCGTTGGTCACCGTCTGGCCGACGCCGAAGGGGTCGCCGATGGCCAGCACCAGGTCGCCCACCTGGGTGTCGCCGCTGTCGTCCATGGGCAGGACGGCCAGCCGCTCGCCCGCCGGCAGGTCGATCTTCAGCACCGCCAGGTCGGTGCGGGGGTCGGCGAGCAGGACGCGGGCGGGAAACTCCCGCCGGTCCGACAGGGCGACGGTGATCTCCTGGCCGCCCTCGACCACATGGTTGTTGGTCACGACCACGCCGTCAGCGCGGACGATGACGCCCGAGCCCAGCGACTGGGCGACGCGCGACTGCGGCACGCCGGCACCGAACAGCTGCCAGAACGGATCGATCTGCTGGCGGACCAGCCGCTTGGACGAGATGTTGACCACAGCCGGCGCGGTGCGCTTCACGACGGGCGAGAACGACGACTTCATTTCGCGCGCGCTAGATGGGGCAATGCGGTTGGGGGGGTCGAAGGCCGGCTGCGCCTGGGCGGCGCTCGCCGCCAGGAGGGCGATCAGGGCAGGCTTGAGGACGCGATGGGCGCGCAAGGAGACTCTCCGCAGGCTCGGGTCCCGGTGGTGTCCCTTCCAATCATGGCAAACCTCGGGCGCCCGCCATCGGCTCGGCCGGCCGGGCCACGGCTGTCCGCAGGGCCAGCAGGAAGGCCGCGGCGAGCAGGCCCGCTGCCAGGTAGATCGCCAGACCCGGGATGTGGACCGCTTCATGCCGGATCGACCAGGCGAACACCCCGCCGAAGACGATGGGACCCAGGATCGAGCCGATGCCCATGAGGCTCTGGTTGGCGCCCTGGAGCTGGCCTTGTTCCTGCGGCGAGACCCGGCGGGTCATCAAGCCCTGGAGGCCGGGCATGAGCAGGCCGGTGAAGGCGAAGATCGGCGCGCCCAGCAGATAGGCCCAGCCCACGGAGGCGCTGGCGTACCAGGTGAAGCCCACGATACCGGCCGCCAGCCCGATCAGCACGGCGTTGCGCTCGCCCACCCGCTTGACGATCGGGCCGACCAGGAAGGCCTGGACGATCACCCCGGCGATGCCCGTCGCCAGGAAGGTCAGGCCAAGGATCTTCGGCGTCCAGCCGTATCGGTAGCCCGCGTACAGGACGAAGATCGACGGCAGGACATTGTGGGCGAACTGGAAGAGGAAGCCGACGCCGGCCAGGCCCAGCAGGCCGGGCTTGGAACGGAGCAGCACCAGCGAGCCCAGCGGATTGGCGCGGCGCCAGTCGAAGGTGGCGGCCCGCCGCTCGGGCGGCAGGCTCTCGGGAAGGATCAGCAGGCCGTAGAGCCAGTTAACAAAGGTCAGGGCCGCCGCAGCGTAGAACGGCGTTCGCAGGTCATGCTCGCCCAGCATGCCGCCGATGGCGGGGCCGAAGATGAAGCCGAAGCTGAACGCCGAACTCATCCAGCCGAACACCTTGGCCCGGTCCTGCGGGGCGGTGACGTCGGCGAGATAGGCGTTGGCCGTGGAAAAGCTGGCGGCGGTCATGCCGTTGAGGATGCGGCCCAGGAACAGCCACCACAGGCTGGGCGCCAGGGCCATGAACAGGAAGTCGACGCCCAGCCCGAACAACGAGAGTAGCAGAACAGAGCGGCGGCCCCAGCGGTCGGACATCAGACCCAGGATGGGGCCGCAGAAGAACTGCATCAGGCCCCAGGTGGCCCCGAACACCAGCGTCCACTCGGCCGCCGCGGCGGTGTCGCCGCCGGTGAATTCCTTCACCAGGTTGGGCAGGATCGGGATCATGATGCCGAACGAGATCGAGTTCATCAGCGCGAGCGCAAAGATGAAACCGAAGCCCGCCTTGCGGCCGCCCTGCCCGCGCGTCGATGTCTGGTCGGCCATGGTGTTCCCCCGCCTCGTGGTACTGGACTTCCGGGCGCGCTCCTAGAGGCGCAGCCGCAGGCTCGTGATCTGCGACTGCCAATACTCCGCCAGATGGGCCAGCAGGAGCTGGTCGGCAAACCCGTGCCGGGCCGCGCTCGCCATCGGAACCTGGTCGAAGCCTCGATGCTCGACGCTGACCCGGGTCTCCTCGCCCACCGCCTCGAAACGCACCTCGACCTCGGTGACGAGATCCGGCGGAAAGCTAGCTTGGCGCCAGGAGAAGACGAGCCGGTTGGGCGGCTCCCAGGCCAGGACGCGGCCGATCTCGAACACCTTGCCGTTGGCCAAAGTCTCGGTGAGGCGCCCCTCCGCGCCCAAGGGCTCGAACGCGAGCTGGCCAGGCGCGCGGGGCGTGGTCTGGAACGTTTGGCTGGGTCGCCACCACGCCCCGATCTCGCCCGTGAACACCTCAAACGCACGACTGGGCGTCGCCCTTACGCGTAGCGCTACATAGACCTTGGACGTCACGCGTCACGCTCGACGTGGGCTTTGAACGCGGCGAGTTGGACGCTCCACAGCCGTTCGCTCGCCTCCAGCCAGCGCAGCAGATGGACCATGGGTTCGGGCCTCAGGGCATAGATGCGGACCCGCGCGTCGAACGCCGGATGGGATTCCTCCACGAGGCCGCTGGCCTTCAGCGTGCGCAGGTGGCGGCTCATCGCCGGTGGACTCAGCTCAAGCGCGCGGGCCAGGTCGCCCGCCGCGCGCGGCTGCTGCGCCAGCAGGTCGACGACCCGCCGCCGGTGCGGATCGGCCAGGGCGGCCAGGGTCCGGTCGAGCGCGGCGCTCACACCCAGCCCGTGATCTTCAGCCCGGTGGCGGCCTCCGCCTCCTCGCGCGTCACGGCCTGGACCGTCTGGCCGATGGTCCAGATGTGGCCTTCCGGATCGCGGCAGCGATACGTGCGGTCGCCGTAGAACTGGGTCTCGGGCTCGGCGAAGATTTCGAAACCGGCCGCCCGAGCGCGCTCGCAGTGGGCGTCGATGTCGGTGTCGATCTGGACGTGGACGGTCTGGGTGTTCTTGCCGCCGATCGACGCCGGGCTTTTGTGGTCATCCGACCACTCGTTGCCCACCATGACCACGGCGTTGCCGAACCGCATTTCGGAGTGAGCGATGCCGCCGTCGGCATCCTCGATCAGCATCGAGATCTCGAAGCCGAAGCCGGCCTCGAGAAACGCGAGGGCCGCCCGGGGGTCGCGATAGCAGACCGCCGACATCAGGGGGGCGCGCCAGTCGGCCATGATCGTCGTCCTCGCTGCATGCGGCATGATTACCGCTATCCGCAATAATTAACGCATATCGCAATTATCCCGTCAAGGCGTGAGGATGGGCCTCAAGGTGCGCCCGCGGCCGTCGGTGCGGGCTGGTCTCACCCCGACGAGACGCGCCAGCAGCGGATAGACATCTACGTTGTCGAAAGCCGGCAGCACGACGCCCTGCCGGATTGACGGGCCGGCGGCTACGAAGATCGCCGCCATGTCCGGGCTTTCGTTGTCGAACCCGTGGGCGCCGCGCTCCGGCCTGGACGGGCGGAAGTCGCGCGTGCCCAGCCGCCAGCCAGACTCGGGCAGACAGACGATCGGGGCCACGCGCGGGTTACGGCCATAGTGGTAGCGGCGGGGGATGCGCGCCTTGTCCCAGCATTGCATGTGCGGGTGCGGTCCCCGCAACCGGGCGATCACCTCGGCCTCTCGACCGGGCGCGGGCGCCAGCGTCACGAATGCGCCGGCTGAGAGCACGCGGTAGGCGCCGGCCGGCAGCAGGTCGTCGAGGTAGAGCTGCCGATCGTCCGACATCGCCGCCATGCCGTGGTCGGCGACCACCACCAAGTTGGCGGCGACGCCCCGGCTCCGCAGTCCTTCCGTAAGGCGCCCCAGGGCGGCGTCCACCGTGGCCAAGGCCGCGTCCAGCTCCGGCGCGTCGGGGCCGCTGCTATGGCCCACCGTGTCGACCAGGTCGAAGTAGAGGGTGATGAACGCCGGCCGCTGGTTGGGCGGCAGATCCAGCCAGGCCAGCACCTGGTCCACCCGGGCGTCTGACGGCATGGACTGGTCGAAGGGCAGCCAGTGACGCGGGCGCACGCCCCGGATGGCCGCCTCCGACCCTGGCCAGAACATCGTGGCGGTCACGATCCCCGCGCGCTCGGCCCGCACCCAGAGCGGCTCGGCCTGGTCCCACCAGCGCGCGTCGGCCACAGCGGCCTTGTTGGCCATGCGGAAGGTCACGCCCGGGATCGCCGGATCCTCGAACGTGTTCTCGACCATGCCGTTGCGGTCGGGGCGCAGGCCGGTGACCAGGGTGTAGTGGTTGGGGAAGGTCTTGGTCGGGAACGACGGCCGCATCACGCCTCGCGCCCCTGAGGCGGCCAGGGCCGAGAGCACGGGCGTGCGCCCCCGGTCCAG
>JANPKX010000610.1:0-1905 GCA_031426235.1 Alphaproteobacteria bacterium
GTGCCGCGCAAGACCATCGCGGAGGCGCGTCGGCTGCTGGAGGACGCCGGCGAAAGCGTCGAGCTGCAGATCAGCCCCCAGAAGGTGCGCCTCGAGCTCAGCGGCGCGGCGCTCACATCCAAGGTCATCGACGGCAACTTCCCCGACTACGCCCGGGTGATCCCCAAGGACAACACCCGCTTCGTGATGGTGGAGGCCAAGGTGTTCGCCCAGGCCGTGGACCGGGTGGCCACGATTTCCGCCGAGAAGAGCCGCTCGGTGCGCATGGCGATCGAGGCCGGCCGGGTGGTGTTGACGGTGCGCAACATGGAAGCCGGGCAGGCCGTCGAGGAGTTGGAGATCGACTACGACGGCGACGCCTTCGAGCTGTCGTTCAACGCCCGCTACCTGCTGGACATCACCGACCAGATCTCCGGGCCGACGATGGAACTGCGCTTCGGAGGCCCCAACGATCCGGCCCTCGTCCTCGATCCGGCCGACGCCGACGTGCAATACATCCTGATGCCGCTCAGGGTCTGACGTCGGCGACCGGGACTGGCAGAATCGCCAAGAGGGCTGACAAGCGCCCGGCCAGGCGCTATAGCGGACGCAACATCGTCCGTTTGCGCTGTAAGGCGCCTACGAGCGGCGGGCTCCGGCCCGACCGCTTTTTTCTTTGCCGGAGGCCTGGGTTCCCGTGCGTGGGAAGACCGCAGAAGACCTGAAGCTGCTGGAGCTTCTCGATCCCGTGTCCGAGGCGGCAGGGTACGAGATCGTGCGCCTGAGGCTGATGGGCGGCGCGGAACGGCGCAAGCTTCAGATCATGGCCGAGCGCGCTGCGGACGGCGAGATGGTGGTCGAGGACTGCGCGCGGCTCAGCCGGGCAATCTCGGAGATCATGGACGCTGCCGATCCGATCAGCGGCGAGTACCTTCTGGAGGTCTCCTCGCCCGGCATCGACCGGCCGCTGACCCGTCCCAAGGACTTCGAGGCCTATGAGGGCTTTGAGGTCCGGCTCGAACTGGACCGCCTGGCCGAGGGGCGCAAGCGCTTCAAAGGCGTGCTGGCCGGCCTGGAGGGCGACCAGGTGGGCCTGGATATCGAGGGCGAGGCCGAAACCGCGATGATCCCGCTGGACTGGATCCTCGAGGCCAAGCTGGTCCTCACCGACAACCTGATGAAGCGGGGCGCTGAAACGCGCGCCGCCCGCATCGCTGCTGAACACCAACAAACGACCGAGTAGAGGGACGAACCCATGAGCCTGACCGGCATCTCCGCCAACCGGCTTGAACTGCTGCAGATCGCCGAGGCCGTCGCCCGCGAGAAGTCGATCGACAAGGAGATCGTCATCGAGGCGATCGAGGAAGCGATCCAGAAGGGCGCCCGCTCGCGCTACGGCGCCGAGCACGATATCCGCGTGGCGATCGATCCGAAGACCGGCGAGACCACCATCAAGCGGGTCGTCACCGTTGTGGCGGACGACGCGGTGTTCGGCGGCGGCATCAGCGAAGAAACCGGCGAGGCGCTGCCGTTCGAGGAGCCCCCGGGCATCCTGCGGCTGGCCGACGCCCTGCGCCGCGACAAGGCCGCCAAGATCGGCGACACCTACGAGGAGCTGCTGCCGCCGTTCGAGTTCGGACGGGTGCAGACCCAGATGGCTCGCCAGGTGGTGATGGGGAAGGTGCGCGACGCCGAGCGCGAGCGCCAGTTCGAGGAATACAAGGACCGTGTCGGCGAGATCGTCAGCGGCACCGTCAAGCGCGTCGAGTACGGCAACGTCGTCGTCGACCTGGGCCGGGGCGAGGGCATCATGCGCCGCGACCAGTCGATCCCGCGCGAGAACTTCAACATCGGCGACCGGGCCCGCTGCTACATCTACGACGTCCGGCGCGAGACCAAGGGCCCGCAGATCCTGCTCTCCCGCGC
>JANPKX010000611.1:0-2168 GCA_031426235.1 Alphaproteobacteria bacterium
GATCACGGGCGAACTGGAGAACACCGCGGAACATGATCCAACGGTGACTTGAGCCGCCGCACACGAACATGACCTGCTCCGCAGCCCCGACCCGCAGCGGGTCGACCCGCGCGGTCTTGCCGCGGTCGACGGCGCCAGGATCGCTCCTGACGCCGCCAGTCGAAGGTTTTGCGGCGCCTCAGTAGGTGAAGCGGAGCGCCACGCCGTAGGTCCGGGGCTGGCCCAGGAACGCGTTGTACGACCCCGCCTGCAGCACCGAGTTGAAGCCCACCTGATAGTAGGTGTCGTCGAACAGGTTCTGGGCGAACGCCTCGACGGCCCAGCGCTTGTCGGCCGAAGTCAGGCCGACCCGCGCGTTGACCAGCGTATAGCCCGGCTGGTTCTTCACCGGGTCGAGATCTGAGCCGGTGTTGAAGGACGAGACGCTCTTGGCGTTGACCGCCACCCGCCCGATCAGCGCGTCGGTCAGGTTGCGCTCATAGGTCACGCCCAGCGAGCCCGACCAAAGCGGCGCCAGGGACAGCCGGCTGCCCGGCAGGTTGGCGCCCAGGAAGGCGGGCGTACTGCGCGGATAGAACGTCTGCGAATAGGTCACGCCGCCATTGACCGTGAGGCCCTCGAGCGGGGTGAACCACAGGAAGTCGGCGTCCACGCCCTTGGAGATCACCTTCGGCACCGAGGCGACGGAGAACACCAGGCCGTTGAAGGCATTGAGCTGGAAGTCGTTGAACTGCTGATAGAAAACCGTCGCGTTCAGCAGCAGGGTGCGGTCCAGCAGGGTGTTCTTGACCCCGATCTCATAGGAATCGACCGTCTCCGGCGCGAAGCGTGTGTCGAGGACGGGCGTCGTGGGCTGACCGGCAACCGTCTGGTTGGTGGTGGCAATCCGGTCCAGGTTGAAGCCGCCGGCCTTGTAGCCCCGCGCATAGGAGGCATAGGCCAGCACTTCGGGATTGAGCCGGTAGGCCAGCTTGGCGGTCCCCGTCAGCTTGTCTTCCTTAAGGTCCTGGGCATTGGCTCCGATGCGCCCGAACGCCGGGCTGTTGGAGGCCGCGCACAGCACCTGGTACGGACCAGCTGCCAGGGTGCCGTTGGCCCGGATCAGGGACGCGGGAACCTGGCCGCCTCGCACCGCAGCCCGCGCCAGGGCGCTGGCGCAGCCGAAGCCGCCGTCGGTGTTGCTCCAGAAGCTGTTCAGCTCCTTGTCTTCCCAGGTGTAGCGCAGGCCGACCGTCAGCTCGAGCTGGTCGGTCACCTTGAAGTTGTTGTTGGTGAAGATGGCGAAGCCTTCCTCACGCTGGTCGTAGAAATCGTCCTGGCCCTGGCCGGCCACGAAGGTGGAGCCCAGCGGGCGCCCCGTGAAGACCGGCGACAGCGTGCCCCCGAACAGCGCGTTCACATAGGGCTCGTACTGAGTTCCGTAGGTCACGGTTCGCACGTGAACGCCCAGGTCTTCCTGGCTGTAGAAGGCGCCGATGATCCAGTTCAGCCGGTCGGTTTCGCCGGCCAGCCGAAGTTCCTGGGTGAAGGTCTTGAACTTGGTCGAGCCCGGATTGGGGTTATCTGAACGCAGCGGCGAATAGAGGATGTCGGCGCCGGTCCAGTCCACGTCGCTGCCGCCCACCTGCTTCCAATGGCGGAGTGCGGTGATGGAGGTCAGCTTGGCGCCGCCGAGCCAGGGGGTGCGCCAGTTCATCTCGACGGCGGTCCCCTCGTCGACGACGGTCTTGAGGAAGCTACGGTTGCTGTAATCGCGGAAGCCATCGACATCGACCGGATTGGCGATGCCGCCGGGGGCGAGGCCCAGGATGATCGGCGCCGTGGGGCCGTTGCGAATCTGGACCGAACCGCAGCAGCGCTCGTCGCGCTTGGTGTAGTCCATCGAGACGTTGATATCGAAGTTGCTGGTCGGGGTGATCAGCACCTGCAGGCGGCCGGTGTAGAAGTCCTGGTCGTTGTTGTCGGGACCCGTGGTCTTGTAATAGCCGTCGCGTTCGCGGCCGGCAACGTAGAGGCGGGCGGCGACCAGATCGTTCACCACCGGGCCATTCAGCGAGATCGATGCGCCGAACCCGTCGTAGTTTGTGGCCATCACCTCGGAGGTGGCCGCGACGTTGAAGGTCGGCCGCTTGGTCAGGATATTGATCACGCCGGCGGTCGTGTTCTTG
>JANPKX010000612.1:0-2256 GCA_031426235.1 Alphaproteobacteria bacterium
CGAAGCCCCAGACCGCGGACGACATCTTCAACGCGGTGTTCGCGACAAAGGACCGGGCCGGCTACCAGTGGGACAACGCGGTCGAGAGCCGCCAGACCGACCTTGCCGTCTTCGGCGTCGCGGACGCGCTCTTCTTCGGCCGCCTCGGCGTGACCGCCGGAATCCGAAGCGACAACTACGCGCTGAAATCCAGCGACACGGGCACCCTGGGAACCGGGGGCGTCGCGTCGTCCGATCACCCGAGCACGACGAGCTACGAGGTCAGCGTCAGCCTCAGGACGCCACTCGCCGTGCCCTACGCCACCTATGCGCGGTCGCATTCGCCGAACTACGACACAGGCGGCGCTCTCGCGCCGGCGTTCATCGCCAGCGGCAATGCGATTGGGACATCGACGCTACATGAGCTTGGCGTGAAGACCTCCCAGCTTGGAGGGCGCCTGTATGCCTCCGCGGACGTCTACCGGCAGACCAACCAGTACGTCGATGTCCGCAACAGGGCTATCGACTCGCGGCGGGCTGAGGGCTTCGAGGCCGAACTGCGCTACCTGGCGACGCGGTCGCTGGGCGTGACCGGCGTCCTGACATACTCGCGCATCCGCCAGCGCCCCAGCGGGGACGGGCCCGGGCCGTTTCTTGTCATCACGCCCGAACAGGCCGGGATCGCCGGGACCGATGGCTACGGCGGCATGTTCGTGACCAACGCGGATTTCGTTGGCCTTGGCGACGGCTATGCCCTGCACGCCACGCCACGCCTCTCCGGCAGCATCTTCGCGACCTACGATCGCCACGGCGGCTGGGGCCTGACCGGCGGCATTACCTACAATTCTTGGACCGGAGGCTCGATCCCCGGGAGCATCAGGCTGCCAGCCTACGTTCTCGTAAAGGCCGGCGCCTATGCGATGGTCAAGGGCGTCCGCATCGACGTCTACGTCGATAATTTCTTCGACCAGCGCTACTACATCGCCGAGTACGACGTCGATGCGAACGCCTCGGTGTTGCCGGGGGTCGGCCGCGAAGTTCACCTCAAGGTCTCGACGCGGTTCTGAGCGCCGCTTGTAAGGCTTAGCTTGCTCAGCTTGCGCAGCTTGCGAGAAGCCGCTGGGCAGACCTGACGTCCGCGTTGTCCGGATCGTCGGCGAAGCGGTCCAGGATCGGCTGCAGGAGCGTCGGCGCACTCGCGCGCTCCCCCCGGGATATCGCCAGGGCAGCGACATCGACCGATGTACGCAGTTCCCAGGAGCCCGCGCCCTGCCGCCGACTGAGGTCGAGGGCTTGGTCAAGGCAACGCTCGGCCTCGCCGGTGTCGCCGGGCGACAGGGACAGCAGCAAACCGCCCTTCACCCGCAGGAGCTCCGGCAGGTAGGCGGCGTCGCCCTGCGACTCGACAGCGAGGATCGCCTCGTCGACGACGACCAGGCCCTCCGCGGTCCGGCCGAGCATCGCCAGCCCCTGGGCAAGGGAGATACTGAACCCGGTCAGCAACTCATAGTGCGTGCGGCCGAGTTGCGGGAGGCAGGCCTCGAGCCGCGCGACCCCCGGCTGCGCGTCGCCCTGCAGGATCGCCAGCTGGCCTTCGAACCCGTCGCGCTCCGTCAGCGTCAGCGCGTTGGCCTCCGCGCGCACGACCATCAGGTCGAGGTGTTCCCGCGCCGCCTCAATGTCGCCGGCCCAGAGGAAGACCGAGAACGCCCAGTCGATGATCAGGCCTTGTCCCTCGTTCAGGGCCGCGGCTTCCCTGACCGTCTGGTGCGCTTGCTGGACGGCCTCGGGAACGTGGCCCTGCAGCCAGAGCGTCCGAGCAAGTGCGATCCCGGCCCACAGGGGGTGGCCGGAGCCCAGGTAGATCGTGCCCGTTCGCTCGGCGGCAGCGGCCCGCCGCATGCCCGCCTCGAGCTCCAATCGCGCCCGGCCCAGGTCGCCGACGAAGTGGAGCGCCATCCCGTGCAGGGCGCTAGCGAGAGCCATGGCGGCCGGATCGCCCGTCGAAGCCGCCGCGGCCGCGCCGCGTTCGGCGTGCGCCACGCAGGCCTTGAAGTCCTGGGTCCGGGTCAGGAAGGCCAGCAGCGGGATCAGGACCTGCAGCTGGGTGTTGGCGTCTCCGACCTCCTCCGAGATCTTCAGGCTCCGGTTCAGCGACAGTTCCGCGGCGGCCGGCTGGCCGCGCGCGAACATCAGCGACAGACCGAGGACGGCCTGCAACTGCATCTCCTCGCGACCGCCGCGCAGGACGTGATCGCCGGCATTGAGCTCGAGGAC
>JANPKX010000613.1:0-4576 GCA_031426235.1 Alphaproteobacteria bacterium
CACGGCCAGGCCAAATGCGATGGCCCCGGTGTTGCCCGCCGACTTCTGGGCGTAGGCGAGCTCGGTCCATTCGAAGTCGAAGCCTTCCGGTAGCCGCGCGCGAGCCATCGCCTCCACCGCGTCCAGCGACTCGCCCGACGAGAACCCCGGCTTGGTGTCGCCCTGCAGCTCGGCGGCGGGGAACAGGTTGTAGCGCACGACACGATAGGGACCGGAATCGTCCCGCACCGTGGCCAGAGCCGCCAGCGGAACCATGGCGCCCGACAGCGAGCGGGTCTGCAGCCGTCCGATATCCGAGGCCTCGTCGCGGTAGGGGGCGTCGGCCTGGGCGGTCACCCGGAACGTGCGGCCCAGATAGTTGAAGTCGTTGATGAACGAAGATCCCAGATAGACCGACAGCGTCTCGAAAACCCGCTCCGGCGGCACCCCGGTCAGGGTCGCCTTGTCGCGGTCGATATCGGCATAGAGCCGAGGCGTAGCGGTATTGAACAGGGTGAAGACCGAAGTCAGCTCCTTCTGCTGGTTGCCCTGCATCATCAGGTCGACCACCGCATGCTCCAGGGCGCGATACCCTGCTCCGCCCTTGTCCTGAACGATCAGCTTCCAGCCGCCGCCGGTCCCGATGCCGCGCACCGGGGGAGGCTGGATCACCAGGACGTTGGCGCCCGGCGCGGCCTGATTCAGTCTCTGGCGCAGGCTGTCCAGCACCTCGGCCGCCTTGACTCCCTCCCGCCGCCGATCCTCGAACTTGGTCAGCGACATGAACAGGGTCGCCGAGTTGGGCGCGTTGCCGAAGGTGGTCCCGTCGAGGCCCACCATCACGGCGGCGTTGATGATGCCCTTGGTATCGAGGGCCGCGTTGGCGACCTGCTTGGCGGCCACGTCCGTGCGCGCCAGGGACGAGCCCGGCGGCAGTTGCACCACGGCGATCAGATAACCCTGGTCCTGCGCGGGGATGAAACCCGTGGGCGTCGCGCCGAACCGCCAGATCGTCAGGCCCACCAGCACCGCATAGATCACCAGCATCATGACCCCGCGCCGTACCGTCACCGCGGTCAGCCGTCCGTAGCGCGCACTCAGCGCCTCGAAGCCGCTGTTGAACCGCTGGGCGAACACCTGGAACGGTCGCCGCCATCCCCGCGCGGCCTGCGGGTGCGCCGCGTGCGGCCGCAGCACCAGGGCCGCCATGGCCGGCGACAGGGTCAGCGAGACCAGGCACGAAATCACCGTCGCGCTGGCGATCGTCAGAGCGAACTGCTTGTAGAACTGGCCCGAGATACCGGTGATGAAGGCCGTCGGTACGAACACCGCGACCAGCACCAGGGCGATGGCGACGAGGGCGCCGCCCACCTCGTCCATGGTCTTGTAGGCCGCCTCGCGCGGGGCCATGCCCGCGGCCAAGTTGCGCTCCACATTCTCGACCACCACGATCGCGTCATCCACCACGATCCCGATCGCCAGGACGAGGCCGAACAGCGACAGGCTGTTCAGCGACGCCCCGAACGCGGCCATCACCGTGAAGGTGCCGATCAGCGAGACCGGGATCGCCACCACCGGGATGATCGCGGCCCGCCAGGTCTGCAGGAAGATGACCACCACCAGCACCACCAGCAGCACCGCCTCCAGCAGGGTCTTGCGCACTTCCTGAATCGACTCGGCCACATACTTCGTGGGGTTGTAGATGATCGTGTACTTCAGCCCCGGCGGGAACGCCTTCTCGGCCTCGGCCATGGTCTTCAGCACCGCATCGGCGGTCGACAGAGCGTTCGAGCCCGCGCGCTGGCTGACCCCGATCGCCACGGCCTGCTGGCCGCGGTTGAGATAGGCGTTGATGCTGTAGTCCTGCGCGCCCAGAGCGACGCGGGCCACGTCGCGCACCCGCACGATCCGGCCCGCCGCGTCGGTCTTGAGGATGATGTTGGCGAACTGCTCGGGGTCGGTCAGCCGGCCTTGGGTGTTGACGTTGAGCTGGAAGGCCGAGCCGGCGTCGCTGAACGGGGGCTGGCCCACGGCGCCCGCAGGCACCTGCACATTCTGGGCGCGGAGGGTCTGGACGATCTCGCCGGCGGTCAGGTTGTGCGCGGCGGCCTTGTCCGGGTCGATCCAGATCCGCATCGCATAGTCGCGCGCGCCGAAGATCCGCGTGTCGCCCACCCCGTCCAGGCGCGAGATCTTGTCGCGCAGCTGCAGCGTCACATAGTTCGACAGATAATCGGGGCTGCGCGATCCGTCCGGCGAGAAGACATGGATCACCATCAGCAGGTCAGGTGAGGTCTTGCGGGTGGTCACGCCCAGCCGGCGCACCTCCTCCGGCAGCCTCGGCTCTGCTGAACTGACCCGGTTCTGCACCAGCACCTGGGCGTTGTTGAGGTCGGTGCCCAGCTTGAAAGTGATGGTCAGCGTCAGCCGGCCGTCCGATGTCGATGACGACGACATGTAGAGCATGTCCTCGACGCCGTTGATGTCCTGCTCCAGGGGCGTGGCCACCGTGTCGGCGATCACCTCGGCCGACGCGCCGGGATAGGTGGCCGTCACCGTGATGGTCGGCGGGGCGATCTCCGGATACTGGGCGATCGGCAGGGTCGGATAGGCGAACAGGCCGACCAGGACGATGATGATCGAGATGACCGCCGCGAAGACCGGCCGGTCGATGAAGAAGCGTGACAGGCGCACGGGGCTACCGCGCGCCCGGGGCGCCGGCGCCCGCCTCGGTGGCCTGGGCCGACGGCTGGCTGAGAACGCGGGGCTGGGGAGCCGTCGGCGCCCCCGCCACGATCCGCCCCGGCTTCGGCGCGACCTTCATCCCCGGCCGTACCCGCTGCTGGCCTTCGATGATCACCCGGTCGGTGGGCGCGAGGCCGGTCCGGACCACCCGCAACCCATCCACGATTGGCCCCAGCGTGACCTTCCGCGGCTGCACCACGTCACCGCCGGCCGCCACCATCACCACCTTGTCCGACTGGTCCGCGGCCACCGCGGCGTCGGGGATCAGCAGGGCGGGATAGGCCCCCGACCCCAGCAGCCGCATCCGCCCATACATGCCGGGCGTCAGGAAATTGTCCGGGTTGGCCACCACCGCCCGGCCGCGGATTGTGCCGGAGCCGGGGTCCATGGTGTTGTCGACGAAGTCCATCCGGCCATGCCAGGCATAGCCCGTCTCGTCCTGCAGCTGGATGTCGACCGGGTTCGACGCATAGCGCGAGCTGGTGCGCGAGCCGTCACGGTCCGCCCGCTGATACTTGAGATACACCGCCTCCGAGCCGGTGAACGCGAAATGGATCGGGTCCAGCGACACCACCGTGGTCAGCAGCGTCGGCGGCGAGGCGGCCACGCTGACCAGGTTGCCGACATCCACGCGATGGTCCGACACGCGCCCGGAGATCGGCGAGGTGACGCGCGTGAACCCCAGATCGAGGGCCCGGGCCTGCTGCAGCGCCCGCGCCGCGGCGACGGCCGCCTCGGCGCTGCGCTGGCCGGCCAGCCGGGCGTCGTAGGTGGCCTTGGAGACAAAACCCTTGTCCAGCAGCGACTTGGCCCGCTCGAGCTCCAGCGTCGCGTTGGCGGCCTGGGCCTCGGCGCTGCGCACCTCGGCGCGGGCCTGGGCCAGCGCGGCCTCATAGGGGCGCGGGTCGATCACGAACAGCAGCTGGCCCTTGCGCACGATGTCGCCGTCCCGGAACGCAATCTGCTGGACATAGCCGGAGACCCTTGGCCGCACCTCGACCTGTTCGATGGCCTCGAACCGGCCCACGGCCTCATCCCAGTCGACGATCTGGCGCTGCAGCGGCGCCGAGACGCTCACCGGCATCGGCGGCGGCGGACCCTGCGCCGGCTTGTCCGAGCACGCGGCCAACAGCATCATCGCCAGAGCGGCCACGGTCCCGCGCGCGATCGATGGCATATGCTGTCCCCTGTCGCAGATCAGGCGCGCGGCCGCGCCGCGCCCTCCCGCGCCCAACACATCCCACGGCTCAGGTTCTCCGTCACGCCCGGCTGTGACGCCGGCGTCAGGCCGCCTCGACCTCGCACGCGTTTTCGATCCCCGCGCCGTTCAGGGCCACGATCAACTCTGCCACCACCGCGACCAGCTGCTCCGGGTCCCGTCCCCGGAGCACCAGGTTCGAGCCGTAGCCGTCCGGCCCAAAGAAGGGATAGCTCCCCAGCGACATGTCCGGGTGCGCCTTGGCCACCGTCTCCAGCGGCGCCGCGATCACGCCCTCACCCGAACCCTCGACCCGTACGGTGCGCGACACCGTCGGCCGCCCGCCGCGCATGCGCGGCCCCACGTCCTCGAGCATGCCCCGCATGATCTGCGGCACGCCCGCCAGGGTGAAAACATTGCCGATCGTGAAGCCCGGCGGACCCTGAACCGGGTTCTTCACCAGGTCGCCCCCCACCGGCACCCGCGCCATCCGCCGGCGCGCCGCATTGACCTCGCCGCCCCACCGCGCCGACATCATCGCGATGATGTCGGGATGCTCGTAGAGCTCCACCCCGAACGCCTGAGCCACGGCATCGGCGGTGATGTCGTCATGGGTCGGTCCGATCCCGCCCGTGGTGTTGACGTAGTCGTAGC
>JANPKX010000614.1:0-10454 GCA_031426235.1 Alphaproteobacteria bacterium
GCGGGCGGCGGGGTACAAGGCGGCGGCGGTCAGGGCGGCGGCATGGGTGCGCGCATCGTCGGCCAGCTTGACCTCGACGCTCGGCAGAAGGCCGCTTGGGCGCGCATAGCCGCCGAGCTTCGTCCCAAGATGGCGGCCGCCTTGGCGGCGTCCGGCGGGGACCGCAAGACCGCGCGCGAGGCCATGAACAAGAATATGGGCGAGGCCTTCGCCAAGCTGGAGCCGCTGCTGCGGCCCGAGCAGAAGGTCAAGCTGGCGGCGCTGCGGGAGACGATGGCGCAAGGCCGTGGGCGGGCCGCCGGCATGCGCCCCGGGACGGTCTACGTGCTCGACGCGGACGGCAAGCCCAAGTCTGTCGCTGTCCGGGTTGGCGCGACGGACGGATCCATGACCGAGATCGTGAGCCGCGATCTGAAGCCCGGGACGCAGGTCATCGTCGGAGGCGGTCCGCGACCCAAGGCCCGGCTGTCGTCGGGCATGGGTCCGCCGGGCGGCGGGAGCGGCGGTGGTCGGAGCCGCATGTAGGCCATGATCGAGTTCGAGGGCCTGAAGAAGGTCTACATCATGGGCGAGGAAGAGGTCCCAGCCCTGGCGGGCGTGAGCCTCACGATCGCTCGCGGCGAGTATGTGGCGGTTATCGGCCCTTCCGGTTCCGGAAAGTCGACGCTGATGAACATCCTGGGCGGCCTGGACCGGCCCACGGCCGGCGCCTACCGGTTCGAGGGCGAAGATGTGAGCCACTTCACCGATGACGAGCTGGCGGCGTTCCGGCGGCGGCGCATCGGCTTCGTCTTCCAGTCGTTTCAGCTCCTGCCCCGTCTCACCGCCCTGCAGAATGTCGAGCTGCCGATGATCTATGCGGGGATGGCGCCCCGCGAGCGCAGGGATCGGGCGGCCGAACTGTTGGACCGGGTGGGCCTGGGGTCGCGCCGGGGACACCGGCCCACGCAGTTGTCCGGAGGACAGCAGCAGCGCGTCGCCATCGCCCGCTCCCTCGCCAACCGCCCCGACCTGCTACTGGCGGATGAGCCCACCGGGGCGCTCGACACCCACACCGGCGAAGAGGTGCTTAGGCTGTTCGAGGAACTGAACCGCGACGGCCTGACCCTGGCCATCGTCACCCACGATGTCGAAGTCGCCGCCCAGGCGCGCCGCCGGGTCGCATTCCGCGACGGGCACATCGTCTCCGACGAGCGGAGCCCGGCCCCGGCATGAAGTTTTACGAGCTCGTCCGGTTCGCCATCGGCGCCATCGTCGCACACCCGATGCGCAGCGTGCTGACCTCGCTGGGCGTGGTGATCGGGGTGGCGGCCGTGGTGATCATGACCTCGATCGGCCTTGGCGCGCAGAAGCAAGTGACCAACGCCATATCGGGCCTTGGCTCCAATCTGATCATCGTCCTGCCCAACTTCCAGCGAGGCCCCGTATCGCAGGGGGCGGGAAGCGGCTTTTCGCTCCGCGACTCCGATGTCGAGGCGATCCAGCGGCAGGTGGAAAACCTCGTCGCCGTCGCGCCGGCGGTGCGCGGTCAGGCCCAGCTCGCCTCGGAAGGCGCGAACTGGAACACTCAGATCCAGGGGGTGACGCCGGACTACCTGATTGCTCGCGACCTCAAGATCGCCTCCGGCCGCATGTTCGACGACCGCGAGTCGCGCCAAGGCCGCAAGGTGCTGGTGGTCGGCCCGACGGTCGCTCGCGAGCTCTGGGGCGACGCTGACCCCGTGGGCCGACGCGTGCGCGTGCGAACCGTGCCCTTCGAGGTGGTCGGCGTGCTGGAGAGCAAGGGCCAGGCGGGGTTCGGCCAGGATCAGGACGACGTCGTGCTTGCGCCCCTGTCGGCGGTGCGGTCGCGCATCACGGGCCGCCGTTCGCGCGGCGACACCGTTCAGACCATCTATGTGAAGGCCGCTTCGGAAGAGACGCTGGACGAAGTTCAGGAGAACGTCGTCAACCTGCTGCGCGACCAGCACAAGATCCGGGCCGGCGAGGACGACGACTTCCAGACCCAGAACATGGCCTCGATCCTGGAAGCCAGCCAGTCCGCGATCAAGACCTTCACCCTGCTCCTGGCGGCGGTCGCCGGCGTGTCCCTGGTGGTGGGCGGCGTCGGCATCATGAACATCATGCTGGTGGCGGTGACGGAACGCACGCGTGAGATCGGGCTGCGCATGGCGCTGGGGGCAAAGCGATCGGACGTGCTGATCCAGTTCGCCCTGGAATCGGTGGCCCTCTCCCTGGTGGGCGGCCTTATCGGTCTGGCGATCGGCGCCGCGGGCGCCTTCGGGATTGCCAAGCTGGGGAACTGGCCGGCGGCGGTGCCCGCCTGGGCGGGACCGCTGGCGCTGGGCTTCTCGGTCGCCGTTGGCCTCGTCTTCGGGGCCTATCCCTCCTGGCGCGCCGCCCGACTGGATCCCATCGAGGCGCTCCGCCGCGAATAAGGGGTCGCAGGCGACGCAACCTGTGCCGGGCGTTGGGGGTTAGCTGCAGTAGCCCCCGCGCACCGCGCTAGTACCAGGAGAGTTCCCTTGCCCACCCTCGACGATGATAAGCCCCGCGCCCGCCGCGGTTTTGCAGCCATGAACCCCGAGCGCCGGCGCGAGATCGCCCGCAAGGGCGGCGCCAGCGTACCCAGCGAAAAGCGCAGCTTCGCCAAGGATCGCGATCTGGCGGCCAACGCCGGCCGCAAGGGCGGCGAGGCCTCCCGCGGAGGGGGCCGCACCCCCAGCCGCGACCGCGAGGCCTAACGGCCCGGTCAGGACCGCAGCAGGACGGTGGCGAAGGCTGGGTCGGGGCTGACCCACTGCTTGAGCACCGTCCAACCTGCCCCCCGAGCTAGCGCCTCGAAGCCAGCCAGCGTGAACTTGTGCGAGTTCTCCGTGTGCAGCGTCTCGCCGCACTCGAAGTTGAAATGCTGGCCGCACACGTGGACCGACTGGGCGACGAGGCTCTCAAGGTGCATTTCGATGCGGCTGGCCGATGCGTTCCAGACCGCCTTGTGCCGGAACGCCTGAAGATCGAAATCCCCGCCAAGCTCCCGATTGATCCGTGTCAACAGGTTGAGATTGAACGCCCCCGTGACGCCGGCGGCGTCGTCGTAAGCCGCGACCAGGGTATCGGGCGACTTGACCAGATCGATACCCACCAGAAATGCTGAGCCAGGTCCAAGCAGCCGATGCGCCGCCTTTAGAAACGCCAGCGCCTCATCTGTGGTGAAATTGCCCAGCGTGGAGCCAGGAAAGAACCCGACGACCGGACGGCCCTCGGTCTCGCCAGGCAGGGCCAGGGCGTTGGTGAAGTCGTCGCGCAGCGGCGCAACTGTCAGCTGAGGATAGTCCTGACGGATCGCCACGGCCGCCATCTCCAGGGCCGAGCGGCTGATGTCGATGGGTGCGTAGAGTGCGATATGCGGGGCGGCATCCAGCAGGATGCGCGTCTTGACGCTGGCGCCGCTGCCGAACTCCACCAAGGCGGCCCCCTCAGGGATCATTTCCGCGATCTCGACCGCCGCGCCCCGCAGCAGCGCGACCTCGGTGCGGGTCGGATAGTATTCCGGCAGAGCGGTGATCGCCTCGAAGAGGTCAGAGCCCGCCGCATCGTAGAAGTGTTTCGGGGGAATCGTCTTGGGCGACCGCGACAGCCCGGACAGCACATCCGCCTCGAAGTCGGAGACGGCTACACCCTCCCCTGCGCCATCCAGCGCCAGCCGCAGCCCCGAGACCATCCAGCGTTGGTGCGGATAGAAGAAGTTGCGGTAGCTAGGCCGGATATGGCCGGCCGGCGTGATGCAGGCGCCGCCGCGCAGGACGAACTGTCCCGACATGAACTTGCCGTTGTATTCGCCGACCGCGCCGGGCGCCGGCCGAAACCCGGGATAGGGAAGATAGGCGCTGCGGGTCCATTCCCAGACGTCGCCGAACATCTGGCGCAGTCCAGGCTGATCGGGGGCCGGCTGCGCGCCCAGCAGGCCCGAGCCCAGGAAGACCCCGACGCGCGGCGCGTTTCCCGCCGCGTGCTCCCACTCCACTTCCGTCGGCAGGCGTGCGCCGGCCCAGGCGGCGTAGGCGTCCGCCTCGTAGTAACTGATGTGGCTCACCGGTGCTGCGGGCTCGACGGGGCGTAGGCCCGTCAGCCCCATGACCCGCCAGCCCTCGTCGGTCTGCCGCCAGTAGAGCGGAGCCTGCCAGCCCTCGGCGCGTGCCAGTGTCCAGCCCTCTGACAGCCAGAACTCAGGGCGTGAATATCCGCCGGCCGCCATGAAGGCCTGCCACTCGGCATTGGTGACCAGTCGGTCTGACAGCCTGTAGGGCTCAAGCCAGACCCGGTGGCGAGGCGTCTCGTTGTCGAAGGCGAATCCGTCGCCCGCGTGACCGACCTGCGTGAGGCCGCCTGCAAAGCCCACGTAAGACAGCGGCGCTGGAGCCCGATCGGCGATGGGTCGGGGCGGCGCAAAGGCCGGACTAAGCGACGATTGGGCGAAGAGGTGCAGGACATCCATCAGGATCAGCTCCTGATGCTGTTCCTCGTGGGCCAGGCCCAAGGCGATCAAGTCCGCGAGATCGGGGCGGTCGTCGACCAGCAGCCGAGCCATGGCCGCGTCGACATGGTCCCGGTACGCCAGCACATCCGCCACCGAGGGCCGCGTCATCAGCCCTCTCGCCGGGCGGGGCTGCCGCGCGCCGACCGCCTCGTAATAGGAGTTGAAGAGAAAGCTGAACCGGTCGTCGAACACCCGGTAGCCCGAAAGGTGGGGAACCAACAGGAACGTTTCGAAGAACCAGGTGACGTGCGCCAGGTGCCATTTCGTAGGGCTGGCGTCGGGCATCGACTGCGCGCCCATGTCTTCCGCGGTCAACGAACGGGTCAGCGCCACGGTGCCGTTTCTCAACTTCTGATAGAGACCAAGCATCGCGGCTTGCGACGCGGCGACAGCGGCTGCAGCCGGCTTCGGGTCAGGACGGTCGGTCTGGCTCATGGGCGATCCTTAATCCCGGCCGCGGCGGGATCGCCAGCTTGGGCCCTATCTGATCCACTCGGAACGAACCCGCAACGCATTTGGCGGCGGAAGGATGCATCATGGCTGATGATTTCCTGCCCTGCGTTTCCGCAGTTAACCAATCGTCACAAGTTTTCCCTGTGCAGGAAGGGAAAATGGGGGAACAGATGGTGAGGAAGCAGCATTTACGGCAAAGCCTGTTCAGCGCTGCGAGACCGGTCGGGATTGGACGAAGAGGGCTGGATGGACTCCACGGCAAGCTGGCGCGACGCGGTGGTGGAGCTGATTCCGGCGTTGCGTGCGTTTGCATGGTCGCTCAGCCGCAACGGCTCCGATGCCGATGATCTGGTGCAGGACACCCTGATCAAGGCCTGGAGTCACCGCGAGAAATTCGAGGCGGGCACCAACCTACGCGCGTGGTTGTTCACGATCCTGCGCAACACCTACTATACCGCGACGATACGGCGCCGACGCGAGGTGCGGGACGAAACAGGTGAGTATGCCGCCACCTTGACGACCCCCCCGACCCAGGACTGGAGCATCGCCATGCGGGCGCTGCAGGATGCCCTCCAACAGCTGCCGGCGGAACATCGCGAGGCCCTGATCCTGGTGGGCGCGGCCGGCCTGTCCTACGAGGAGGCCGCCGACATCTGCGGCTGCGCCCTTGGCACCATCAAGAGCCGCGTCAATCGTGGGCGAACCCGCCTGTTGAGGATCATGGATGCGCAGAGTGCGAACGATGTGATGGCCGTAGAGTTCTACGGGGCCCCTGTCAGAGCCTGAGGCGATCGTCCTACCCGCGTTTCTTGCTGCGCCGCGTTGCGCCTACGCCCTCATCCAGTTGATCCACCACCGAGCGGATGCGATCCGGCAGGGCGCGTGTCTCCAGGGCCTTGAACATACCCTTCAGCGCCGCATCGAGCGCCACAGTCTTCTTTTGGTCGGCCATTACCGCCCCAACCCCTGTTCCCATGCCGAGGCTACGCCGAAGTGGGTCTCGATGACAGTCATCGAACCGACACAGCAAAAGCCCAACTGGCAGCCACATTGCAGGTTCCGGGCCGCGGCGCGCCGCGACACTGTGTCTCGTACCGGCGCAGGCTATTTGCCCTCGGCCGGATAGACGACCGGCAGGACCAGCGCCGATGGCCGGGCGGCGTCCATGTAAATTGTGTTCACTGCAACCCGCGGCGGTGTCCGGCTGCCCGGCCCCTCGCCGGTGTTCGGATTGACCTCAAACCGAGGCGCGTTCGACGAGGTAACGTGGACGGCGATGCGATGGCCTTTCTCGAAGGTGATCGCGGTCGGCCACAGGTCGATCACCAGCTTCTCCGGTGCGCCGGGCGTCATCGGCTTCAGATCGTCGGGAAGTCGACCGTTGCGGAAACGGGCGCGGATCGGGGCATCGAGCACCAACGCCTCGTAGCCGTCGGGATAGACGTCGACGAGCTTGGCCACGAAGTCGGTGTCCGGCCCGTCGGTGGCGGCCCAGAGCTCCATCTTTACAGGGCCGGAGACCACCACATCCTTGTCGAGAGCCGCCGTCTGGAACCGAAGGTAGTCTTGTCGCTGGCCCACGGCCCGCTGATCCATGGGGCCCCGCTCGAAGGTCAGGTTGGCGCCGCCGTAGGTGGCCACGGGATTGGCCGGGTCGAAGCGGTAACTGGCCTTCCGCTCGGCCGCCTCAGGCGCCCGCGTGGTCAGGCCGGTGTTGTCGCCGAGGTAATAGCGGACCTCGCGGTAGGCAGGCGGCCAATTGGCGGAGGCCAACATGCGGTTCTTGGGCGACAGTTCGCCCTTCTTGGCTCCAGCCATCATGAAGTAGCTGACCGGCGGCTCGTCCATGATCCCGTTCTGGACGCCCTTGAGCCAGTACTCGAACCAGCGAATCTCCTGGTCGCCGCCCAGCGCCAGGCGATCGTTGCCAGGATAAGCCAGGTCGCCGCTGAGCGGGCCGTGTCCGAAGGGGCCCATCAATAGCTTCTGACGCCCCCTGGCGCCCGCCGCGCCATGGTTTTGGAGATACGCGAAGTTATCGACCGTCCCGCCGTTGAAGATGTCGTACCAACCCCCGACGTGGTAGGTCGGGACGCGGATGTATTTGCGGTTGGCGGTCATCGCCACACGGTTCCAGCTCACGTCATCCACCGCCCGGGCGCGGGTTCGGTTGAGTTGGTCTTCCGCGATGCCCTGGCCGCGCAGCCAGCCGATCGTGTCCTTGTCCTTCAGAACCCCGCCCGGGTAGCTGTAGGCCAGCCGGTCGGCGGGCGCGACCACCACATAGTTGGCCACCAGGTGCGGCGGGTTGGACATGGCGGCCGAGTTGGCCGTGATGCCCAGGGCCGAGCCGCCGGTCATCCCGACTTTGCCGTTGCTCCACCGCTGGCTTGCGGCCCACTCGACGGCGTCGTAGCCGTCCTCGATGTCCGTCTCAAACGCCGTATAAAACCCCTGGCTGCGGCCCTTGCCGCGCACGTCCTGCAGTACGAAGACGAAGCCCGCATCGGTGTAGCGCTTGGCCTGGGCGACCAGGCTCTCGCGGTTCTTGACGCCCTTGGGGTCGCGCTCCGGATCGATCCGGCCATCCTTGATGTAGGGCGTGCGCGAAAGCACCACCGGCCAAGGGCCGACGCCGGGCGGCTGGAAGACGTTCGCGGCGAGCTTGACGCCGTCGCGAAGCGCCATGGTCTCCTCGACCGCACCCGGCGGAAGGCCCGGCCAAGCCAGCGGCCTCGGCGCGACGGCGGCGGACGACGACCTTTGCGCGAACGCGGGCGAGACGCTCCCGATCACGAGGCCAAGCGCGGCCACGGAGGCCAGCGCGGCGTACCGCAGACGGATCATGAGTTTCGCTCCCTTGGGGCAGGTCTTGGCGCCCGCAACGCATCCCAGGCCAGATCAAAGCACAGGCCGCCCGCTGCGTCGTTGCAACTGCGAAACGTGCCGTGTCCGCCCGGAGCGATTCATCTTGGGCCGCAGACGCGCTAAACACCCCCATGCACCGTCAAGCCGCTGAAGCCCTGGACGCCGCCGATCCCCTTGCCAGGCATCGGGAAGCCTTCGATCTCCCGATCGGCCTGATCTATCTCGACGGCAATTCTCTCGGTCCCCTGCCGCACGCCGCCGCGTCGCGGCTCGAGGCGGTGGTGCGGACAGAGTGGGGCCAGGGGCTCATCACGAGTTGGAACGCTGCAGGTTGGATCGAGGCCCCTCGCAGGGTCGGATCGAAGATCGCGCGGTTGATCGGCGCTGACCCCGGCGACGTCATCGTCGCCGATTCCACCTCGGTCAATCTCTACAAGTTGGCGGCCGGGGCGCTGTCGCTGCGCCCTGGTCGGCGCACGATCCTGACCGAGAGCGGCAACTTTCCGACCGACGTCTATGTGCTTGAGGGGTTGGCGCGACTCAGCGGCGTAACGTTGAAGGTGGTTGAGCCCGACAGGGTGTTGGATGCCATTGACGAGGACACCGCGGTCGTCTGCCTGACGCACGTCCACTACAAGACCGCGCAGCGTTGGGACATGGCTGGGGTGACGGCCGCGACCCAGGCCAAGGGCGCGCTGATGCTGTGGGATCTCAGCCATTCGACCGGCGCGGTGGCCTGTGATCTCGGTGCGGCCCAGGCCGACCTGGCGGTCGGCTGCGGCTACAAGTATCTGAACGGAGGCCCCGGCGCGCCGGCGTTCCTCTATGTGGCGGGGCGCCATCAGGCGGCGATCCGCTCGCCGCTGTCGGGCTGGATGGGGCACGCCCAGCCGTTCGCCTTCGAAGAGCGCTATCGCCCCGCGCCGGACGTCCGCGGCCTCCTCTGCGGCACGCCGCCGGTGCTGGGACTGGCGGCGCTCGAGGCATCGCTCGATCTGATGGCCGAAGTCGATCCTTGCGCCCTGGAGGCCAAGGGGCTGGCGCTCTGTGAGCTGTTCATTCGCCTCGTCGAGGGCCGCTGCGGCGACCATGGCCTGGCAGTCTCAGGACCGCGCGAGATGGCCCAGCGCGGCTTGCACGTGGCTCTCCGCCATCCGCAAAGCCATGGCCTGGTCCAGGCCCTGATCGCGCGCAGCGTGATCGGAGACTTCCGCGAGCCGGACATCGCGCGGTTTGGGTTCTCGCCCCTGTTCCTTCGCTATGTGGACGTCTGGGACGCGGTCGACATCCTGGCCGATGTGCTGGAAAGCGAAGCTTACCGGCGCGCGGAGCATCAGACCCGGGCAGCCGTGACCTGACGCCAATTGGCGCGGCCCGCGCCATCGACTAGCGTCGTCACAACGCGAACCATCGAGGAAACCAGACCGACCATGAGCGCCGATCCCATTCAGACCCTGGTCGATATCCCGCGCGTGCATGGCGTCGGGCTGGGGAACACGGTCGCCGTCGCGTTCGAGGGCCGCGAAATGACCTACGCGCAGATGGATCGCCGCTCCGACCAAGTGGCGGGCTTGCTGCAGGCGGCCGGGGTCAAGCCTGGCGATCGGGTGGCCTGGCTCGGCCGGCCTTCGGAGGCATGGTTCGAGATTTTCTTCGGCGTGGCCAAGACCCGGGCCTGCTTCGCGCCGATCAATTCGCGGCTAGCGGCGCCGGAGATCGCCTTCATCCTTAAGGACTCCGCGGCCAGTCTGTTCTTCGTGACGCCCGAGTTCTACGCCGCGGCCGAGATTGCGATTGCAGACGCCGGCCGCCCGATCCAGGTGATCGCCGTCGGGGGCGGGCACACCGCTTTCGAGGACTACGCGGCGTTGCGCGAGCACGCGCCGGATCCCGCGTTTGAGGCCGTACGCCCCGAGGACGACGTCGTTCAGCTCTACACCTCGGGCACCACCGGCCTGCCGAAGGGCGTGCGCCTGACGAACGCGAACTACGACGCCTTCCTGGCCCTGCGCCACGTCGTAGAGGGGTTCGACTACGGGCCCGACGACACCGTATTGATCCTGATGCCCATGTTCCACGTGGCCGGGACCAACATCAGCTTCGCCGGATTGGCCTCAGGCGGGCGCCTGGTGCTGCATGCCGAGTTTGTCCCACCTCGCGTGCTGGAAGCCATCGCCGCCGAGCGGGTCGCCCACGCCTTCTTGGCTCCGGTGATGATCAACGCCCTCCTGCAGACGCCGGGGGTGGAGACCACCGACTTCTCATCCATGAAGACCGTGTCCTATGGCGCCTCGCCGATCTCGGAGGCGGTGCTGACCAAGGCGACCCAGACCTTCGGCTGTGGCTTCATTCAGTTCTACGGCATGACCGAAACGACCGGCGCGGGCACCACCCTGGCGCCGCGTGACCACCAGGGCGATTTGATGCGCGCCTGTGGAAGGCCCTGGCCCAGCCTGGAGACCCGTATCGCGGACGAGGCCGGCGCCACCCTGGGACCCGGCGAGATCGGCGAGATCGAGATCCGCGGGCCTATTGTCATGGCGGGCTACTGGAACCGCCCGGAGGCGACCGCCGAGACCATCCGTCCGGATGGCTG
>JANPKX010000615.1:0-3626 GCA_031426235.1 Alphaproteobacteria bacterium
TGAGCACGCGGCAGACGTACTCGCACGTCAGGTCGCACTTCAGCGTCCAGGAGGCGTTGGTGTAGCCGAAGGCCGAGGCCAGGTTCGGCACGCCCTCGTACATCATGCCCTTGTAGCTGAGGGTCTTGGCGGCCTCGACCACCTGGCCGTCGACGGCGATCTCGACCCCGTTCCAGACCTCGAGCACCAGTCCGGTGGCGCTGACGATGACATCCGCCTCGATCACCTCGCCCGACTTCAGGCGGACTCCCTCCGGCGTAAAAGTCTCGATGTGGTCGGTGACGACCGAGGCCCGCCCGGCCTTGATCGCTTCGAACATGTCCGCGTCCGGCACCAGGCACAGGCGCTGGTCCCAGGGATTGTAGCTGGGCGTGAAGTGCTTCTCGACGTCGTAGTCGGGGCCAAGCTGGTCGCGGACCATCTGGATGATCCCCGCCTTCACCTGCGCCGGCTTCTTCCGAGCCAGGTTGAAGAAATACATACCGCCCAGGACATTGCGCGCGCGCACCAGGTTGTACGCCAGCATCCCCGGCAGCCACTTGCGCAGGCTGTTGGCCATCTTGTCCTCGGCCGGACGCGAGACGACGTAGGTCGGCGAGCGCTGCAGCATGGTGACGTGAGCCGCGGTCCGCGCCATCTCCGGCACCAGGGTGACAGCCGTGGCGCCCGAGCCGATCACCACCACCCGCTTGCCGGCGTAGTCCAGGTCAGCGGGCCATTTCTGCGGATGGACCAGCTTCCCCTTGAACTCCGAGACGCCTGGGAAGTCGGGCGTGTAGCCGCCCTCGTAGGAATAGTAGCCGCCACAGAGGAAGATGAAGTTCGCAGTGAATTGGCGCGTCTCGCCGGCGACCTCCGCCTCCACCGTCCAAGTCGCGGTCTGCGACGACCAGGCGGCGCGCTTGACCAGGTGGTTGTAGCGGATCTTGGCGTCGATCCCGTGCTCGCTCGCGGTGTCGCGGACATACTTCAGGATCGACGGGCCGTCGGCGATGGCCTTGGCCTCGGTCCACGGCTTGAACGCATAGCCAAGGGTGTACATGTCGCTGTCCGACCGGATGCCGGGGTACCGAAAGAGGTCCCAGGTCCCACCGATGGCGTCGCGGCCTTCCAGGATGAGGTAGCTGCGGTCCGGGCAGGCCGTCTTCAGATGATAGCCCGCCCCGATGCCGGAGAGGCCCGCGCCCACAATCAGCACATCGACATGTTCGGCAGTCACGGCAGCTCCCCGGTCAGATAACTTATCGGCGTTTACCTCATTTCGCCCCTGTGGTCACGGTGGGGTCGCTTCAGATCAATCCCGCCAGCGGCGAGGATGGATCGGCGTACATGCGCCGGCCCATGCGCCCGGCCAGGAAGGCCTCGCGGCCCGCGATCACCGCGTGCTTCATCGCGCGCGCCATGCGGATCGGGTCCTTGGCCTCGGCGATGGCGGTGTTGCTCATCACCGCGTCGCAGCCTATTTCCATCGACACCACGGCGTCGGAGGCGGTGCCCACGCCGGCGTCCACCAGCACCGGGACCTTGGTCTGCTCGATGATGAGGCCGAGGTTCAAGAAATTCTGGATGCCGCGACCCGAGCCGATCGGCGCGGCGGCCGGCATGATCGCCGCCGCCCCCGCATCCTCCAGCTTGCGCGCATAGACCGGGTCGTCCGAGCAATAGACCATCACCTGGAAGCCGTCGGTCACCAGCAGCTTCAGCGCCCGCAGCGTCTCTTCCATGTCGGGCAACAGGTGCGCGGTCTGCGACAGCACCTCCAGCTTCACCAGGTCCCAACCGCCGGCTTCGCGCGCCAGGCGCAGGGTGCGGACCGCCTCCTCGCCGGTGAAGCAGCCCGCTGTGTTGGGCAGGAAGGTGAAGCGGTCAGGCTTCACGTAATCCACCAGCATCGGCTGGCTGGGATCGGACAGGTTCACCCGGCGCAGCGCCACGGTGACGATCTCCGCCCCCGCCGCCTCGGCCGCCGCGGCGTTCTGGGCATAGTCCTTGTACTTGCCGGTGCCGACGATCAGCCGCGACCGGAACGTCCGGCCGGCGACCGACCAGGTGTCTTCGGACTGCTGATGCGACCCGTCCATGGCTCAACCGCCTCCAATGAAATGCACGATCTCGATCCGGTCGCCGTCCATCAGCGCCGTGATGCCATAGGCCGAACGCGGGACGATCTCCAGGTTCCGCTCGACCGCGACCTTGCGCGTATCGAGACCCAGCGCTTCCACCAGGCCCGCCACGTCGGCGACGCCTTCGAAGGTGCGGGATTCTCCGTTGATGGTCAGATGCAAGATGGCCTCCGGCGGGTTTGCTTGTGGCCTTGGCCGCCGACCGTTACAAGGGCGCGGAATCGACGGCGGAGCTCGATGCCGAAACCGATCTATGTGCTGAGCGGTCCCAACCTCAACCTCCTGGGGACGCGAGAGCCGGAAATCTACGGACATCAGACCCTGGACGACGTGCGCGGCCTTTGCGAGGCGCGGGCGAAGTCCCTGGGGTTCGAGGTCGTGTTCCGGCAGTCCAACCACGAGGGCGAGCTGGTCGACTGGATCCAGGCGGCGCGGACTGAGGCGTGCGCCCTGGTGCTGAACCCCGCCGCCTATGGCCACACCTCCATCGCCATCCTCGACGCCTTGAAGATGCTCAGCATCCCGATCATCGAGTGCCACCTCTCGAACCCGGCCGCCCGCGAGGAGTTCCGCCGGGAGACCTATGTATCCCTCGCCGCCACCGGGGTGATCTCCGGCTTCGGCGCGGCGAGCTATGAACTGGCCGTCGAGGCCGCCGCGGGCCTGGCCCGCTAGATCCTATCGAAAGACAAGGCGCAGACATGCCGACCCCCCCCAAGGCCCCCGCCGATCCGATCGACTCCCGGCTGGTGCGCAAGCTGGCGGACATCCTCACCGACACTGGCCTCAGCGAGATCGAGGTCGAGCACGGCGGCCTGAAAATTCGCGTGGCCCGTACCCTGACGGCCGCGGCGCAGGTCCACTACGCCCCCGCCCCTTCGGCCATGCCGGCCCCCTCGGCCGTACCCGCCGCGGCCACGACGGCGCCCGCCGCCCCGCCGGCCCCCGCTGTCGTGAAGGGCGAGACGGTCAAGTCGCCGATGGTCGGCACCGTCTATTTGCAGCCCAACCCCGGCTCGCCGGCCTTCGTGTCGGTCGGCGACACCGTGGAGGCAGGCCAGACCCTGTTCATCATCGAGGCCATGAAGACCATGAACCCGGTCCCCGCGCCCCGCGCCGGCAAGGTGCTTGAGGTCCTGATCGGCGATGGACAACCGGTCGAGTTCGGCGAGCCGCTCGCGATCATCGACTAGCGCCATGTTTGACAAGATCCTGATCGCCAACCGGGGCGAGATCGCGCTGCGCGTACACCGCGCCTGCAAGGAAATGGGCATCGCCACCGTGGCCGTGCACTCCGAGGCCGACGCCAGCGCCATGTGGGTGCGGCTGGCCGACGAGAGCGTCTGCATCGGCCCGGCGCCGGCCGCCAAGAGCTACCTGAACATCCCCTCGATCATCGCCGCGGCCGAGATCACCGGGGCCCAGGCGATCCACCCGGGCTACGGCTTCCTCTCGGAAAACGCCCGGTTTGCCGAGATCGTCACGGCCCACGGCTTCACCTTC